>JAGQPK010000194.1 GCA_020426755.1 Planctomycetales bacterium | reverse complement strand
ATGTTGTTGATCCCATTCTTCTTCCGCAAGCTCGGCCTGAAAATGATGATTCTGGTGGGTATGGCCAGTTGGGTGATTCGCTACGTGCTATTCGCCTATGGTGCGCCTTCGCAAGTGACTTGGATGATCTTGTTGGCCGTTGCGCTACACGGAGTGTGCTACGACTTCTTTTTCGTCACTGGCTTTATGTATACCGACCAGAAAGCACCGCAAGCGATTCGAGGACAAGCGCAGGGTCTGTTGGTGTTCCTAACCCAAGGCTTGGGCATGTTCTTTGGCTATCGCAGCATGGGCAGCTGGCACGTGGGAGAACTCGGTAAGCAAGTCGACAGCCAAGCCTACGTGGACTCACTGATCGCGGCGCGCGGCGATACGCAGGTGAGCTTCTTTGAAACATTCGGCAAGATGTTTTCGCGAGCACTTCCCGATGGCATTAACCAGGAACTGCTGTCGTCAACGATGGCCGCCTGGAAGAACTTTTGGCTATTCCCCGCGGTGATGGCGGCTGTCATCTTGGTCGTATTTGCCTTGACCTTCTGGGATAAGGCCAAAGACACATCCACGGCATCTCACTAAGCGGCTGCCGAAATCTAATCGATCTAGAACGCGCCGGCTTTCGTGGGAAGCGGCGCGATAAAGCCGGTTTGTTGCGGCGCAACGGCCCCTAACGGTTGCCTGATCGGGGGCGTCGTTGCGGATTCCTTGATCTGCAGCGACGTGTTCTCGATTATTTGCGCCGGCGCGGCTGTGGCGGCCGGCTCATTCGCACACGGCATGCCTTCAGTGAACTGCACGAGTGTCACGTCGCCGTCTGTCACCTCAGGTGCGAGAACGACCGCCAATCTCGGCGTCGTACGGGGCTCCGCGTCCGCAACAATTGCCCGGGGTGTTGCCGCCACGGTGTGCGGGGCGGGTTCAGTTTTTTGCGCTGCCGAATTTGAGCTGGGCCGTTGTCCCACAACCGGCGCGACCCGATCATACATCGCGCGAGCAGCCCCGAACGTCGGATCGATGCGCAAGGAGGTTTCGAAGTGCTCAAGTGCGTCCGCCGTGTCGCCGCGCTGGTTCAACAGATAGCCGATGTTATAGTGCGCGACAGCAGGACCATGCGATTCAGCGAGCGTCGCGACAGCCTGATCGATTCGGTTGGCCTCTAACAAGACCGTCGCCAGATTGTTGCGGTACATCAGACTATCTGGTTTCTCGGCGATAGCAGCTTGCAGTGTTCGCACGGCTTCGTCCGTACGTCCGGCTCGAGCCATGCAAAGCCCTAAGTCATTCAAGACGACAGCGTCATTGCCAACCAGTTGAAGCGCTCGTTGGTAGGCGACAATTGCCTGCTCGTGCCGACCCTCGCGATGATCGAGTCGAGCCATTCCGATGAGCGCTTCGCGATGTTGCGGTTCAACAGACAGAATGTGCTCGTAATGTTTTCGCGCCTCAGACAATTGGCCGCGTGCCTCCATCATGTGGGCCGCGGAAAGATACAACGACGGCTGCACCGGACCTGCCTTGTACTGCAAGCTAGTCGGATCCGCCGACATGCCCGAGTTGCCGTTCGACTGTACGGAACCACGCAAGTCGTCGTATGTCTGCCGGAAGAATGCCTGAGTCTGAGCCAGCTTGCCGGACTCATCCGGTCGAGCATATCCGCCAGTGACCAGTCTTGCATCCGGCGTTGACGGTGAATCGGCATCACCCCTGTGGAAGAAGCGTTTTACCGGCCCGGGTGGCTTCGCTTGCGCATACGCCTGGGATGGTGCGCCAGAAGACTCGTGTGCAGTAAACAGGGAGTCAAGTCTCAAAGGCTGTCGCTCGGTCGCACTCTGACACCCCACGACTGAACATAGCAGGCTCAAACTGGCAATCGATTTGCGAATAGAGACTTTCACACCTACCTCCCTGCTGTTGCATCGCCGATTCGCAATCCTGTCGGTTTGCACGTACGACGCGCTAGAGTCCTTCCACCTCATCAAGAATCGACGCGGCAAGGTTTTTGCTTGAGGATGATTCGACGATCTGCGCGGAGTCTATCGATCATGGTGGAGCGAATCGTTCGCTAGCTTACTCCGTGCCTGATAGCACTAGTGGCGCAGCAAAAAGGCTCGAGCACACATGGCGCGCCCGAGCCCTGGAAAATCACGCTGAAACGGCGTTGCTTGAAAACGTCGTTCGTGAGCGACTAACTTCCGCCGCCGCCACCTGCTGCTTGGAATCCAGGCAGACGCGGACTGGCGATAGTTGAGTACATCTTGCGTTCGATCTGGTCGACGTGCTCAGCCGGCCAACCGCGTGGCTCCGTATCCACCGGGATGACTTCCGGGAGCGATTGGTTAGGCAGCAGCTTTGCCAACGATTGTTGGACGCTATCCAGTCGTTTCTCAGAGTCAGTTTGTTCGAACGCCTGTGTGACATACACAGTGCGGAACTGATCCGGGCTCATGTTCAGAATCAACTGAAGTTTGCGTTGCCCCGCTTCGTTGAGCGCTTGTGTCTCGGGATCAAAGTAGTGGTAACCCAGGGTGTTCTGGGTGCGCCAGCCCTTCATCTCCATTGCTTGGAATGGTGCATGAACGGTGCGACGATCTAGCGAACTGAACGGCTCAGACCAGCAGTTGTTTCGATGAAAATCGAGATGAACGCGATCCCAAAATTCATGCCAACCGGCATGGGCTGAACTGAACGACATGACGCCCAGTGTCATCGCCAGTAGCGAAGCCCTGACTCGCAGCATGGTATGCATCTCCGTCTGCATCTGCAGCAGGCAAAAGGAAAGAAAGATAACGATGCAGGATCGTCACCGTAAGTTCTCAAATAGTCGAGAGTGAAAACGGACCGAGTCCACTCCCGACAAGCTTTATCGGTAGCTAGCGGGCTGGTTTCCTGAGTGAATGGCGATTGCGTCCTCCAGTCGCCATCAACGGTAAAGTTTACCTGATCGGTGAGGGCCAAAAAAAAAATCGGCTGCCGCGCTGGGCAGCCGATTGGGTTTGTCATTCGGTAAGAAGCTGATCGACTATCCGCCGTTCATCGCGGGGAACATTTGCCGAACCATCGTGATTGCAGCGGGACCAACCAGCACCACAAAGATACCGGGGAAGATGAACAGCACGAGTGGGAAGATGAGCTGCACTGCCGTCTTGGCTGCCTTCTCTTCAGCAAGCTGTCTTCTGCGGGTACGCATCGAGTCACTTTGTACGCGCAGGGCCTGACCAACACTCGCCCCGAACTTCTCAGCTTGAATTAACACAGCGGCCAACGCCCGAAGATCGTCCACACCGGTTCGGGAGCCAAGATTCTGCAGCACGTCGCGGCGAGTCTTACCCATTTGCAATTGGAAGTTGCAGATCGAGAACTCTTCGGCGATCACGCGATGTGACTTCTTCATTTCCTCGGCGACTTTTCGCATTGCCTGATCAAGACCCAAGCCTGCTTCCACGCAAACGACCATCAAGTCAAGTGCATCAGGAAGGCTCAAGAAGATCGCTTGTTTGCGACGCCGGGCCATCCACCAAACGGCTAGGTCAGGCATGTAGAACATACCGCCGGACAGTAGCACCATGCGGATCAGGGCGCCTTGATTGAAGCCGGTGAACAACACCGAACCGCCGGCAACGGTGAAACCGATGATGAGCCCGGCGAACTTGGCGGACAGGAACATGCCCGGGGCTGTTTCGCCGCGAAACCCGGCATGATCAAGTCGCTGTTTGAGCAGGCCTTGCTCTTTTTCTGATTTCGGCTGCAAAGGCTTCGCCAAAGTCGGCGAGGCTTTCTCCAACACCTTGGCCATGGTGTCGTTTTTCTTACCCCCAACCGTCTTCTCCAACAGGCGTTTGCGGGGATCTTTCAATTCGCCCAACCGCTCGACGGCTCGAGTCTTACGTGTGGACATCATATCCATCAGTAACATGGCGGCCGCGGCAATGCCAATTCCTACGGCGCCCGTAATGATCAAGGTTGAATCAAGCATGTTTACACTCGGCTACGAACGACGTTGTTGATCAAATCCACTTACGGTGAGTCTGCAATGGCGAGACTCGACTAGACCTTGATGTTGACGATCTTTCGAATCACCAAGGCACCAACTAATTGTGAGATGATGGCTCCAACCAGCATTTGCTTGCCCATCGGATCCTCAAACAGAGTCATCGTGTACTCGTAATTGAGTTTCAGCATGACGACGAACAGAACCGGAGGAAGGGCGAGGAGCACAATTCCCGAAAGACGACCTTCGCCCGTAAGCGCTTGTATTTGCCCCCAAATCTTAAAGCGTTCGCGAACTAGATTGCCGATCTTATCGAGGATTTCAGCCAAGTCACCGCCCGTTTGGCGCTGCAGAATCACAGCCGTAGCGAAAAATCGCAAGTCCAAGTTGGGCACACGATTCGCGAGTGAGTCGAGCGCTTCCTCCATGGGAATACCCAGGTTCTGTTCTTCGTAGCAACGGCCGAATTCGCAAGCGATCGGATCCACCATTTCGGTCGAGACGAGATGGAAGCCAGATCCCAAGCTATGGCCAGCCCGCAACGCGCGTGAGATCAATTCCAACGCTTCCGGCAATTGCTTAGCGAACTTATTCTTTCGCCCGCGGCGTTTCATTACCACCAGCATCAGCGGCAGGGACCCTAGGGTCAAACCAATTAGCGGCGCGGACCAGAATGGAAGCCCCGCGATGACCGGGATGATGGTACCCACCGCTAATAGCCCGCCGCTAATCATCACGAATTGTGAAGGCGGCATCGCGACATTCGCTTGTTCAAGGAGAAGCGAAAGATCGGTGAACCTCGAAACCATTTCTTCGATGGCGTTGGGCACATCGTCGAGTGGTTTAGAAATAACCGTCGCTTCCTTCTCAGCACGCTTGCGAGCATTGCCTTTGCCGGTCAGCATACCCAACCGATCTTCGGCAACATTGTCGGCCGAACTTCGGAACAACATGGTGACGCCACCGACCAGGGCCGCAACGGCAATTCCCCCAGCAAGGCAAATAATCAAGGTCAAGGACATAGTTCTTCCCTACGCGGTTCTAAACTCACTGCAAAACAATGAACTAGTCAGCCAACATGACCCGCTCACGGAAGGCACTTCCGGGCAGGCGAATGCCGACGGCTTCCAGCCGATGCATGAAGTTCGGGCGAATACCTGTCGCCAAGAAACGACCACGCGTCGTTCCAGATTCATCAATGCCGTCCCGCTGGTACTTATACACGTCCTGCATGACGACGGTATCCTGTTCCATACCGACCACTTCGGTGATGTGTGTGATGCGGCGTTTACCACCTTGCAAGCGACTTGCCTGAATGATCAGGTCAACGGCACTACAAATCTGCTGACGCATCGCTTTGATGGGCAACTCAAACCCGGCCATCATGATCATTGTCTCCATACGAGCGACGGCGTCACGAGGCGTGTTGGCGTGCAACGTTGTCATCGAACCTTCGTGCCCCGTGTTCATGGCTTGCAGCATGTCCAGCGTTTCGGGTCCGCGGCATTCGCCGATGATGATTCGTTCAGGACGCATACGCAGGGCATTCTTCACGAGGTCGGTTGCGGTGATCGCGCCCTTGCCTTCGATGTTCGGCGGCCGGGTTTCCAGCCGTACGACGTGGTCCTGTTGCAGCTGAATTTCCGCGGCGTCTTCGATCGTGATGATTCGGTCCGTATTCGGGATGAAGCTCGACAGCGTGTTGAGCATCGTCGTCTTACCCGAACCGGTACCACCGGAGATGACAACATTCAGGCGTGCCTTAATGGCACCTTCCAACAGCATCACCATTTCCGGTGTGAAGGCCTTGTAATTGAGCAAGTCCTCTAGCTTCAGTGGATTCGAACCGAAACGACGAATGGAAACCGCTGCTCCATCTAGAGCAAGTGGCGGAATGATCGCGTTCACACGGGAGCCGTCGGTCAATCGAGCGTCCACCATCGGGCATGTTTCGTCGACACGCCGACCGACCTTAGACACGATGCGGTCAATGATTTGCATCAAGTGAGCGTTGTCACGAAACTCGACGTTCGTACGCTCCATCTTTCCCTGACGTTCGACATAGATGTTCTTGGGACCGTTGATCAGAATATCGCAGATCTTCGGGTCCTTGAGCAGCAACTCGAGTGGCCCTAGGCCGAAGGTTTCATCTAACACCTCGTCGATCAATCGCTCGCGTTCGCTACGGTTAAGCAGCGTGTCTTCTGTGTCGCAGAGATGCTCGACGACCATGCGAATCTCACGACGAAGGGTATCGCCCTGAAGTTCGCCCACCTTGTTCAAGTCGAGCTTGTCGACGAGCTTTCCGTGAATCCGTCGCTTGAGGTTCTCGAATTCAACGTTCTTCGAGTTCGTATCCGGCATGCGGGGCGATGACGCAAGAGGTTTCATCTTCGGTATTTCCACTCCTAGTCAGCAAACACTCGTAGGTCCCAACAGGCTGCGACGAATCCAGGAAGTCGCTTGAGCCGGAAGCAGTTAAAATTGCTGGGACTGATAAGCTCGGTACTGAGTACTCGCAAGCTTAGCTCACGATGACAGAGTGCCACCGAGCGCATGACAAATCCATCGCAGTCGATGAAAGAAGATATTGCCGGCTAGAGTGAAGTGGTTAGCCGGCGACATGCAATGTAAGAGTGGACGTCGTGTTAGATTCAGCACAAGCAATTCGGATCCCTGTCGACGTCGTGGATCCGAACGTAAATCAACCGGCTACTTACCGCTGCGCACGGGCCAGAACTTACGCCACCCGGCGCCAGTTTGGTTTTTGTCGGTCGGTGACTCGGTGGCGATGTCACCGTTGAGCGCGGCCGCCAAACTGACAACGGCCTGAGTGATGCCGGCTTTGGGGAATTGTTCGAGCAACGGCACGCCGTTATTTCTCACTTCCACCATCGTGCGATAATCGTTTGGAATCTGCCAGAAGATGTCGCGACCAATCGTTTCCTGGGCTTTCTTCAGGCCGATTTGACCTGCGTCAAGGCCGACGCGGTTAACGATGATCTTGGTCTTGTCCTTCAGGCCATCGACCTCGTCGAACGACATCATCAAGCGGACGACGTTGCGTAAGCAAGGCAAATCCAGCTGAGTCACCAGCAGAACATGATCGGCTTCCTCTAACGCTGACATGTCGAGCGGACTGTAGGCCTTCGACAGATCCAGCAGAACGTGGCTGAAACTGGCCTTCATTAGCCCCAGTACTCGCCGAAAATCCTCAGGCGCGACGAGGGGTGCGTCCTGCAATTGCACTGGCCGAGGCAACAGATAAAGCCCGGACGAGTGCTTCGTCATCGATTTCTTGAGCAAAGCGAAGTCCATACGGGAAACGTTTTGCGCGACATCGGCCAGCGTGTAGTCGGGAATCGTATCGAGAAACACGTCCGCGTCGCCAAGCGACATATCCAGATCAACGAGCGCGACGGAGTTTGCTTCGTCGGCAGCCAACGCACAACCGAGATTGACCGCTACGCTTGTTGACCCCACGCCGCCGCCAGCGCCGGCAACCGCGATGCAACAGCAACCGCGGTTCTTCGCGCCGCCGCCGCCAGCACGCTGCTGACCAATGCGTTCAAAGGCGGCTAACAGTTCGTCGACGGTCAAAGGCTGGGTGAGAAACTCCTTCGCACCCGCCCGCATCGATCGCAGAATCAAGTCGCCATCATTCGAGCTACTGACGACGACCACGGAGCATTCTGCGATCTCACGTAGGTTTTCGACTAAGCGGATTGCCTTGTCGGGATTCTCATCAAGGCAGATGATGCCGACGTCGGGACGACTCTGTCCCACAACATCTGTGAAGAACTCGTATCGCGAACACTCGGCTTCCAGCCAAACGGTATCCAAGCCGAGAAGCATGTTCTTCAGTGCTTCTCGGGAAATATCGTTCGGATCGACGATAGCCAGACGCAAGACGTTGCCCATAATACCTTCGACCTACCTGTAACCTAGATCAAGTAACTGCAGTTAATTCGTCGACGGTTCTATTTCGCAACCTCCCTGCTGGAAACGACACACCATTAATCTAGAACGTCGTATCCAACTCGGCCAAATAATCCTGGGTCTTCTGACCGAGTTCTAGTTGCACCGGCTTTGTCAGTCGATCGGATCTGACGACCAGAAATCGAGTGGGAAACCGGTCGCACCGTTCGATCCCGTCCGGCCGTTCGCACGGCCGAACTGCGGGGAGCGAATGAACTCTGGTTCAGTGCCGGTTGCACATCAATCATCTGTCCTTCGATCGATTGGCTCGATCCCGGTACTTCGATTACCTGACCGTCGTACGGAGCACCGCCGCCATTGCCGCCGCCAACTTGGCAGGAGGAGCAGCTTCCGTCACTGTTGCAGCAGTTCGGCACTTCGATGTAACCGCGGAAATACATCTCGACGTCGCTGGGGCTAGTCGACTGCTGTCCGG
>JAGQPK010000193.1 GCA_020426755.1 Planctomycetales bacterium | reverse complement strand
TCTGTTGCACCGCATGAACGAACGCCACGCCGATCTGCATCCGGAACACGCGGACTTGCACGCGCGGCTGGAGAGCTACGAACTGGCGTTTCGCATGCAGATGCAAGTGCCCGATGCACTCGACATTTCGCGGGAGACGCAAGAGACGCTGGCGACGTACGGCATCGGGCATCCGCCGACGGACGCCTTCGGCCGCAAGTGCTTGCTGGCGCGAAAACTGATCGAGAAGGGCGTTCGTTTTATTCAGTTGTACAATGGCACCTGGGACAGCCACGATAATATCGAACGCGCTCATGGGAATTTGATTCGAGGCGTCGACCAACCGATCGCCGCGCTGATCGCCGACCTAAAGCAGCGTGGCATGCTGGATGAAACTCTCGTCGTGTGGTGTGGCGAATTCGGGCGCACACCTGACAACGGCGTGCGCGGCGGTATCGCATATGGGCGCGACCACAACCCGAATGCGATGACCATTTGGATGGCCGGCGGTGGCTGCAATGCAGGCCACACGATTGGCGCCACGGATGAGACAGGTATGACGGCGGTCGAAGAAGTTCACCATGTGCGGGACCTGCACGTCACGCTACTGCGATTGCTGGGACTCGACGACAACCGGCTGACCTACTATCACGCCGGACGCTTCAAGCAACTTAGCCAATTCGGCGGCAAGGTCATCGAAAGTCTAATCGCCTGAATGCGGCATCGTTGCCTCGACCAGGCGAGGCACTTCCGCGGTTACAAACTAACGCAACCGCGAAACACGCCAAATACGCGAAAACATGCACGAGCTGGGAACGCCGAGAGAAAAGCTCAAATTCCAGGCAGACACCATCGCACAGATTAATTACTCAGTAGCAACCGGAGCTGCCCAGGTGATTAACAAGGAGACGGACGAACGACGACGTCCCAGCAAGGCACCCGAACACAATTCACAGCCCTAGATTCGGCTCCTGCCTCGCTAGGCCGTCGTCATGATTGTGGCCTTTAATGCGCCAGCATGACGCGAATTTCATGCTCTACCAAAGTTCGCTGTTGGGGCGAGACGCGCGTGAGAGTTAGGTTCAGGTCCGCAGCGCAGCATTCTTCGACGATCGCGGTTTTCACGTCTTGAGGCAACGTCGGCAGAGCATCACGGATCGTTCGGATGGCACTCAGGTCACCTGTCCCCACGAGGAAGTGTGCGGTATGAGCGAGAAACCAGCACTCATCAGCGATTGTGCAATTGTCATCGCGATTGCCAGCCAACGACGCCCTGCAGGACCACTCCTCCAGCAAAATTGACATCGGCTCCGTTTGCCCGCGTGTGAAGAGTGCATCCGCCAGGGCACACCGCACGATCGGCGCGTCTCCAGATTCAGTCCACTCATCAACCAAGAACTCGGTAACCAACGGCGTTTCAACCTTGGCGATCATCGTGATCAAGTCCGCTCGCGTCCCAATGTCTTGCGTCTCATGAATGCCCACGAGAATGTCGCCGACTCGATTCGGCCAACGATTTAAGATCACGTTGGCAGCCTGAATGCTTTGCCGATCACCCTTGTGCGCCATTTCGACGAGCGTATTCTCCTCGCCAATGTTGGCGACCGACTTCCACCAACGACGCCACTGTGTTTCGCACTCCGCTGCGGTGCCCCAGAAACGCAAGCCGCTAATCGCCACCAAGAGATCCTCAGCACAGTCACCAACCGTCACAACCTCTAGATGACCTCCGAATCGGCAGCAGTACCAAACGGTGCGAGTGGGCGTGCTGTCGTTTAGTGCTCCCAATAACGCCGGAACCGCCTTAAATCCCAGTGCCTGCAGTTTCTCCGCTGCGGACGTCCCCTTGGCCGGGCGTACAGCCGAGGTCGGAATGAACCACCCATCCCACGCGCGTTCACATACTGGAAAGTAACCGTCGTGAAGCGTGGAAACCAGCGCCGAGGCCTCGTCCGATCGCTGCCAAGGCAAAGCGAAACCAAGGTCGCCTCTCATCGCATGTTCCAATCCGTCCGCTCGCAGTGCTACCGATTCGTCAGATTCGGATATGAAAAAGATGTTGAGCCATTGTCGATGCCGTCGCAGCAGTTCGTCGCGTGTTATTGCGGGGTCGGCAAAATCCATTGTTAGTCGGTCGCGGTAGAAGGCGCCGAGTTGCCAAATCGCCAACTTCTTGTCAGCGATGGATTCGAATAACAGACGCGCTTCGTCACCGCCGCCACGTTTAAAACATGCGTGAGCGATCAACAACTTCTCAGCTAACGGGGCGGCGAGTGCGTGCGGGAACAGATATAGGTCGTCCTGGTCATCGTTGCTTGACGCGCTATGCTGCGTGATATTTCGGACATGTTGCACGAGATCAAGAGTCACACAGCCAACCTGCGGATCCCCGCGACTGCCATCGATGTATCGAACGCTAAAACGGCCATCACTCTCGACCGTCAAATAGCCTAGCTTGTATTGATCCTCAACTCTCGCGTGCCCAGCTTGAGGCCAGCGTCCGGTGGCTACTCTGACGAACTCCAAATGCGCCGTTTCTTCGCTTTCGAATCGGTCCATCAAGTTCATGACATCAAAGAAAGTCTCTGGCAGTGCCGCTGCCCGCCCCTGTTGCGCATGACTTTCCACGCGATTCCAGAGCCGGCCAATCGCATTTCGCAACGGAGCAACAACACGATCATCTCGTCGCGATTCTCTGCTTAGCGTGATAAGAAGCACGATTAACAACGACAATAAGATGACAGTGGACTTTCTCATCGCCAACGTCCGATGCGTAACATCAAGCGATCACATGACTTCATATCAAGTCAATTCCAGTCGTGACGGAACGAACATGACGACGCGATGGATAAAGATCCGATGCAAAGATCATGTCGAGCCAGCGGTATGGCATTTCTCCGAATACAGAAATTGTAAACAAGACGCTACAGCCACGCAAACCAATCAGCCGCGACTGCAGGAACATCCACACAGATGTGCCGGATTCGGATGTCCCCCGGCCCCATCACGCGCTGAATATTCCGTGCTCAGTCATACTCCAACGCAGCCAACTTGTCCTGGTGTCACCTTGCTCTGTCGTAGCGAAACCGATATCACAGACATCCGTGTGCCATGTGTGATCATTGATGAGAGAGTATGCGAGACACAACTTGAACATCAGCAACTCGGAGCGGAGATTGCTTCAATTTTTCTGGATCGCTTGGGCAGGACTACTGACTGCCGGCCTAATTGCGGACCGTTGCTCGAGCCAATGGTTCGCTGCTCTCGAAACAGAATTCAAAGCGGTTTCATCAGTTGCGTTGGTAGGATTCGCCTGGACCTTCGCCGCACTCGCCTTGCCCTCTGAACGTAACGTTGCCCGACTTATCGCGATTGGCATGACGCTGGGAAGCTTGGGTGATGCAAGTCCGCTGCTGGGAAGCAGCTGGCCTGATCCGCAGCGAACCATTGGCAACATGATCCTATTCGGGCTGGGGCACGTGGCCTACATTCGCGCCAACCTACGGATTCGACAAACGGTGCAACCGTCGGTGTCCCTTCAGAATTGGAGATTGAGTCTCGCCTTCGCAGCAATCGTCAGCGTCGCAAGTTGGTACTTCGCTGCCCTTAGCGGTCTGCTTAACGCGACAATGAAATACCCGGCGCTTCCGTACACATGTTTGTTGTCGGTCACAACAGGCGTCAGCATCGGCACCGCAATCGCAACTCGCGGGTACTGGCCGGTCGCGTTGGGCACCGTGCTGTTTCTAACAAGTGATCTGCTGTTGGCCATCTGGATCTTCCACGGCGCGGTTTATCGCACAATGGACCTTGTCTGGTTAACATATGGAATCGGCCAGATGCTGATCGTTGTTGGCACGTCGCGGTTTCTCGTCGGTCATCGGAACAATTTCGTCCATCGATAGGCGTTTGCCCATTGGCACTCTGCTTCGCTCCCCGGTCCCACCTCCCGCAAATGAGTCTCACCCGTCGTGTCGTGCACAGTGCCGCAGAGAGATTCAGGATGCGGACGACGCGATCGAATCGAACGTAATTTGCTGGACAGAAGTCCCTGAAAGTACTAGAAGGAAAGCTCGAGAAAGCAACAAGTTGCCAGCGAGGTTACCGATGAAGATCATTCTAGCGGCCTGCGGTCTCCTGCTCGGTCTCGTCTATGCGAGCGACATTGAGGCCGAGACTATTCTCTATCAGTTTCGCGGCACCGTGACGTCGGTACCGGCAGGGTATGAGAGCACAATCAGCAGCGGCGACGCCGTCGCTGGCCAGTTTTCCTTCGACTCTACCGCAGCGGACACCTTGCCAGGTGATCACACGACGGGCAATTACATTGGCTCGGTGATCGACTGGTCCGCTCAGTTTGGAGATTACACCACAGCTCAACATCCCAATCGAATACTGGGTGATGTGATCGTGCAAAACAACGCTTCGCCAACCGTGTGGACACTCGACGGTGACTACTTTGGCGTCGCGGCGCTGCCAACTGGAGCAGCCATCCAGGGCGTGGAGCCCACGCTGTTTTCGCTGCAACTTTTCGACGCAACCGGTAGTGCGTTCAGCGATATCGCGTTGCCGCTCAGCCCACCCAACCTAGCCGCTTTCTCTTTGCGTGAGGCGTGGTTGGTTTTTGATCACGGCAACACGGTGAAAGCGTCAATCGACTCCATGTCGATCGTGCCGGAGCCGGCCGCATCACTGTTCACTTGCGTCATTGTGATTGCGGTGGCCGGTCGACGTCACATTGGATTGGTTTGAAGGAAACAACTTGTTCCGCGCTAGACCATGCGCGAAGTACTCCTAAGTTGCCCCTTGCTATTTGCGGGTACTCGTATCGACGTGGTCCCGCGGATCTTTACGCGTCGCATCGTCGATCCGCTGTATGGTCTCTCGGCGTGTCTCAAGACTTGAGCGATTTAGTGTGATTGCCACATAGAGTCCCACCGAGATCGTGATGATGGCAAACGCGCCAGCGAGCAACCACGGCACGGTTCGTGAATGGTCTTTCGAAGCCAACCGACTCTTGAGCCCAGCCGCTGTTCCGGACGAACCAACAACTCGCGTCAAAGTCGTAGCTACGGCGTCGATGCCAGCGTGACGCCGTGGCTCCCAAACCGCCACAACGTTCGGCAGGAAACGAACTTTGACTGGTGAGCGCCCGTGCTCTGACTTGCACGGCTGCAGGGCGTTTCGATCCGGCTCGAAATCAAATGCATCTCGGATCTCAGCGCCGCTTCTCAGCCAACTTTCGATCAGCGAGTCGAACGACTCACAATGCTCGCGCAACGCCTGCAGGCTAGTCGCTTCCGTCTCGACGGCGAGCATTTCGGAATGATCACGCTCAGTTCCCCAATGCACACCACGCAGCTCGTGGCTGTGCGAATACCAGCGCTTCATCTGCGCGACAGTTGGCTGCATGTGAGCAGGAAACACAATCCACAACTTGAACATCCCACGACGCCCTCGCAGTGTTTCCCCAATAGCCCCCGACTTCACGCCGCAACATTTATTGTACGGGGTGGCGTCGTGGACGTCACGCGATGGTCGCTGCTCAGTTACTTAGCTACGCGGATCGTCACTATCGGGCAGCAAGCCGAATTGAAATGCGAGCACCAAATCCGCGGTCGTGAAACGGCCGTCGCCGTCGAAATCTCCGTGTTGCCAGTCCGCCGGTGAATCAAGCGTCAGTAGCGCAAGAGCCTGAAGGTCGGCCTCGTCGAAATCACCATCGAGATCGACATCGCCGGCCGGATACGCCCAGGCAGCCGCTCGCCATGCCGCGCCGTCGAGTTCGTCCACTTGCCCATCGTCGTTCAAGTCGTATCGCGTAACGCCGATATCCGACCAAAGCGGCAAATTGACCATTAAAAAGCGAAGGTCGTCGTAGTTAACCAGCCCGTCTTGGTTTAGATCGTATGACGACTGCAACCTCTCCCTGGGTGGCGCTGACACAACGAAGTCCCAACTGCCGGCGATGTAGCCAACGTTCTCGCTTCTATCGATCACGACGATGTCGCTGAGGGAAAGACGATAGTTGCCTGGTTCGGTAATCGTTAGCGGCAGCACGAACGTACGGTCATCCAACATGGGCAGCGCTGTCAGCGGCGTTGAAGTTTGAACGTTCTCCGAAACGAGATGAATATAGTAGCCATAGGAACCGGCGTGACGCAGTGTAACTGGCTCGTCAAATTCGAACTCGACGAACGAACTGCCGGCCTCCAGTAACGGCCGATCTTGCAATGACGCACGCACGAACCGCGGCCGTATCGAATCGATGGAAACTGACTGAGTCGTCAACGTTGAACCCGTGAGCGATGCACAACTGCCAGGTGCGAACTCCAACTGATAGTTGGCTCGCGGGATCAACTCATCGAACGTAGCAATTGCTTTTTGCCCATCGATACGCCAATTCTGCGGCTCAATTCCCGGTCCATTCCAAACGATATCCTGCCACGTGCAAGTACGTGGATCCAACGACTGACTGAACGTGAGTGTCAGCGCCACTCCCAGAGCACGCGCCGTCGTGACGCTCTGCTCCGCTGTAGGCGCCTCGCTGATCGGGTACACACTCAACCAACTCAGTCCGCTGGTGCCGGTCATCGTCACGTAGTAGACCGCCTGGCCGGTTGCTGGGCCGGCGAGGTCAAACGAGTTTGAATTCGTGACGAAGTCCTGTCGTTCATCGACAATCGATGGCTCGACCGGTTGTCTATGCCCGCGCAACTCGAAATGATAAACCGCATCCGCTGCCAATGTCACCGCGAACGTATGCGTCTGATAAACCTCGACTGGCCTGACCTCCCAGCTTTCGACGACGAATGCAGACGCGGCCGAGTTCTTCCGGATGACGAGCCAAACAGGTCCCTGGTCTGCGGCAATTTCGATCGTAGCTTCGCAAATCTCCTCACATCCCATGTGATAGCCACCGCTACCACGAAATTCTCCATCACCGTAGACGACACCGAATGCCACGTCATCCCGAACTAACGGTGGAGAATCTCGCTCAACGCTAGGCTGCCAAAGGTATCTGAGCTTCACGTTCCACTTCGGCGCTAAATCAGTATTCAGGATCTCGGCCTTCACGAATCCATGAAAAGGCACACGGGTCGGCGGCACTTCCGCGCCGGTTAGGTCAATCCAACGGTAGGCGATCGTACTGCCGGTGTGCTCGAACTTTGCGAACTGTTCATCGACCGCCTGTACAAGTGAAGTTTCCGCGTCGACGGACCAGACCACTGAATTGATCGCCCCGCCACCACGCATGGCCCCGTCAATTCTAAATTCCGCGACCAACTGCTCGTAAGTCAATCCAGTAGGCAACACGTCCCCAAGATCCAGGTCATTGAAACCTGCCGTGTCAATATGAAATAGATGCCCAGGATTCGCGACGTCGAAGAATGAAGTCCGCCAACTCGGGCGCGTCGTAAAGCTAAACCAGCGATGCGGTGAGAACATATCGAAGGCCGACAGCGCGGAGCTCGGATCGGTTCGCAGCCGTAGATTCCCAGTAGCACTGTTGTAATCAATCAACGTACCAACGATAAACTGCTGCCCCGCAGGATTCACTTCAGGCTGCAGAACCAGTGGCAACTCGCCAGCAGACTGCACGGACGTACTCGTGATGTTCTGATTTGCGTCGAGTTGCTCGATGAACCAATCGGACTGCTGAGGAATTGCCCACTCCACCGCATCACTCCCGTCCCGCCACACGAAATCGGTTCGGCCGGACGCCGTATCGTTGGCCGGATGTGCGGACAGTTGTGTGACGTCACTCATCAAGCTACCGTCGTGGGCGACCAACTCAAACTCCAGCCGCGCATAAAGCTGAAAGCTATCCACTCCTGAGACATAGTTCTCAAACGGCTCCCAAGTGACGCGAAAAATGATCGAATGACTGTGTATTTCGCCTTGTAGGGAGATCACTTGAGGAATCGGCTCACTCTCAAGAGCAGACCAGTCCGCTGTCCGGTTGTCACCATCTTCAAGTATGTCGATTTGTATGAGCGGACGCTCAATTCCGAAATCTAAATGCAATCGCGCGGTCGTCGCCTGCGTAACGTCACTGGACAACGGCATCGTAAAGCCCAAATCGACGACACCACCGGATTGCGGATCGTCTTCCACAGTCACCTCCGCCCAGGCGACTGCGACCCCGGAATCCTCGACGCTAAGCGAAGTGAAGGGCAAAACAGTTAACAAGTCACGCGATTCAAGTTGCTCGCAATAACGTCGCGGCCGAACCGTCAAAGGTCGGCGACGTGGACAAGATATCGCCTGCCCGGAATTACGCAATGAGCGAAACCATGATGAATTACGATTCTCCCACGACATTAGGTACTCCTTTACGTCGGCGACGATCGAATATCGCACTATAGATAAACCCCAGTATTCGGTCGCGACCAATTCAGCGTAATGTCCCACCATCCGCTC
>JAGQPK010000192.1 GCA_020426755.1 Planctomycetales bacterium | reverse complement strand
GAGTTCGTTGGCATTGAAGACGATTTAACGTCACGAAATCGCTCAGAAGCGCGAGTTCAAACGACCCGAATTCGACCTCTTTGTCGACAATCTCAAAAACTCACACTCTCTACGCGACGCAGAAACAACTACGCTCCTCGACGCTATGACTTGCCCAGCAACCTCTTTAACTGCGGACACTACGGTTATATCCACGAATGTTTGGCTGTTAAACTTGCAACGATCAGATGAGCAAAATAGAATCTGCGCCCGCGCTGCCGGCATGGCGCGCAAGGTTCTAAATCGTCCGTGGCAAGGAGGACCGCAGCGTGCCCGACCGCAGGAATCGGCATCAATCCCCAGGCACGACGGGCAGGTTGGGTCCGACGGGACCGCCGGCCCGCTCCACGTCACACGCTGCGCCGGAAGGTGACGAGAATTCAATTCAACGGATCGATGCGTCGCCGGAGCCACCTCTGCCGCGGACGAACCAGCCGAGTGTCGTCGTGGGAATCGGCGCTTCAGCCGGTGGTTTGGAAGCACTGGAGCGATTCTTCGACAACATGCCGGCCACTAGCGGCATGGCCTTTGTCGTTGTGCAGCATCTATCGCCGGACTTCAAGAGCTTGATGGATGAGTTGCTCGCGCGCCATACCAAAATGTCGATCCACCTTGCGGAAAACGACATGCAAGTCGAATCCGACTCCGTATACTTGCTGCCACCAAAACTCGATATACGAATTCGCGACGGTCGGCTTACGCTGTCTGCCAGGGACTCGTCACACGGTTTGAACATGCCGATCGATACGTTTTTCGAGTCTCTGGCAGAAGACTTCGGCTCACAGGCAGTCGCGATCATCATGTCCGGCAGCGGTAGCGACGGTTCGCGCGGCGCAGCGGCAGTTCATCGTGTCGGCGGCCTTGTCATCGTACAGCAGCCGAGTACGGCAAAGTTTGACAGCATGCCACGAGCAGCACTCGATGCGGGTGCGGCCAACTTCACGCTTGCGCCGGAGTTCATGTTTGAGACGTTATTGAGGCATGCTAAGCAACCGTTTCCGGCCTCGACTCAGCCGGTAGTCAACCTGCCTGGCATCGCCGGTGCGGGAAAACTAGCCGACGTGTTCACGTTGCTGCTCAATCGCTACGGGATTGATTTTACACAGTACAGACGGGCGACCATTTCGCGTCGTATCGATCGCCGAATCCAGTTTTGTGGTGCGGTAGATTTGGACGAATATCTGCTGCGACTCGTCGACGACGGCGCAGAATTGAACTCGCTCTACAAAGATCTATTGATTGGAGTAACGCAGTTCTTCCGTGATTCTGAAGCGTTTGAGTACCTTCATCGAGAGTTGCGGACGCGCGTGCTAGAACTCACAGGCTCCCACCATGAACTGCGTATCTGGGATGCAGGCTGTGCAACTGGCGAAGAAGCTTACTCGCTCGCGATTCTAATCAGCGAAATCTTAGCCGAAGTCGCGAATGCGCCGAACGTAAAGATCTTCGCCACCGACGTGCATCGTGATTCACTCGACGTGGCAAGCGCGGGTTACTATGTCCATGACGCAGTCCAAGAAGTGCCGCCCGAGTGGCTCGATCGGTATTTTACGCAGCAAGGTGATTCGTGGAAGATTAAACCAGAGCTACGTCGCATGGTCGTATTTGCACCACACAATATCGCGAAGGACGCTCCTTTCACGAAAATCGATCTAGTGGTCTGCCGCAATCTCTTGATCTACCTCGAACCCACCGTTCAGCAAATGGTGATGTCGACATTTCACTTTGCCCTAAACGTTGGTGGTCTGCTCATGTTGGGCCCAAGCGAAAGTGTTGCTGGGTTAGAACAAGAATTCGAGAGCCTGAATGGGCGCTGGAGGCTATTTCAGAAGCGGCGAGACGTCCAGCTCCCAATTGAAATGCGATTGCCGGTACCGACGGCGGGGCAATTGTGTGTTCCTGGCAACAACCGAATGCTCGTGCCACTCGCAACCGGTCCCAGCCCCCAATTGCTCAAGGCCTACGATGCCCTGCTAGAACAGACCATACCGGCCAGCATTCTCGTCAATGAACAATTCGAGATCGCTCACGTCTTCGGTGATGTAAAACGAATCTTGCATCCGCCGAATGGACGAGCCACCAACGACGTGCTGATGATGGTCGACGGCGATTTGCGGGTTGCCTTGTCAGCTGGATTGCAGCGTGCCAGCAAAGAGGATCGCGTCATTACCTATGACGCGGTTCCGCTCCCGCAAGGCATCTTGGTGGATCATCTTGACAACACGTCGCAAGGTAGAAACCCGAACGACGCCGAATCGAACGGTACGCGCTCAGTCGTCGACATGGCGCGATTGACCGTCAAGCCAATTCGTGTCCGACGACCCGACACGAAGTACTTTCTAATCAGCCTTGAAACGCGCATCGCAGCTGCTCACAACGACAATGATGTCGACGACACCTTTAATCTTGCTCATAACTCCGTAGAGCGAATTGCCACGCTCGAATCCGAACTCACCTACACGCGTGAGAGCCTGAGAACTACGGTTGAGGAGTTGCAAACCAGCAACGAGGAACTGCAAGCTACTAACGAAGAACTGGTCGCGTCAAACGAGGAACTTCAGTCGACAAATGAGGAGTTGCACTCAGTCAACGAAGAACTCCACACGGTCAATTCGGAGTATCAGAAAAAGATCAACGAACTGACACAACTCACGGCCGACATGGACAACTTGCTGCTTAGTACGGAAGTTGGCGTAATCTACCTGGATCTTGAATTGCGAGTTCGCAAGTTTACTCCGAGTGTATCTGAATTCGTCAATCTTATGCCACAAGACGTCGGCCGCCCGGTCGCCCATATCTCGGGCCGGATTCGCTTCGAAGAAATCCAGGAAAGTGCCCAGCGTGTGCTGGAGTCAGGACAGCATTGCGAGCACGAAGTGCAAGGAGCCAACGCGCCTTACGTAATGCGCATCCTGCCGTATCACGATCAGGCTGGGCGAGTACAGGGGATTGTGCTGGCGTTTATCGAAATCGGTGAATTGAAGCAGGCACAGGCGGAACTGCAAGCAACCAGTGAGCGTTTTCAAACTCTCTTCGAATTAGCTCCCTGCGGTTTTGTCAAAGTTGATCACGACGGTACCATCGTAATGATCAATGCCGCTACTCTGGATATGTTCGGTTATGAGCGTGGCGAATTAGTCGGCCTCCCCGTCGAGACGCTCGTGCCGCGCGAACAGCAGCACGCGCACGTTGACTTTCGAAGCGACTACTTGAAGAATCCAATTCCGCGTCGCATGGGTAGCGAACGCCATGTCGTCGGCTTGCGAAAGGATGGCAGCACGTTTCCCGCCGAAGTCGGCCTCACGTCGATCCAAACGCCAGAGGGCATTCGAGTACTCGCCTGGATCCTCGACATCTCCGAGCGCAAGCAGCTGGAAGATCGCAAAGACCGACTACTCGAAGTCGCGTTTGCTGCCACCGCTCGATTTCAAGATGGTAGTGAAGAAGCTGAAGCGGGCCTGATGGCGCGTCTATCCCTGCCGCACGAATGGCGCTCAGACCATCCCTTCGAAGCGGCCATCAACAACTTCGCTCGCCTCTCACGCATCGCCATCGGCGCACATCACGCGATCGTCTGCTATCTACCCGACGGCGACTGCCACGCCCCACTTAGCGCCGAATCGGTCTCGAGCAAGTATTCGATTCGCAACCGACGCGACCTGCCCACGACCTTCGAGATCATCCAGTCGCTGATGAGCGAAAGGAGGCAACCACTTTGCTTCACGTCATCCGACCTTCTAGCGGATCCACGTTGGCAGGATCTCGGCACACACGCGTTACACGACGACCGACACTCACTGATGCAAGGATTCATCGCAGTACCGCTATTCGATGGTGATGCGGACTGCCTAGGATTTGTATTGTTGAGCGACAAGTGCGAGGGCGAATTCAGTACGGACGATGTAAGTTTGTTGACGCAGTTGGTCCAGCTTATGACTCCGACGTTTGCGTTGCAGTTCGCCAACGAGAACGTCAACCTATTGGTCGACAAGCGGACCGCCGAACTAAAAGTCGCGAACGATGCATTGGCGCGCAGCAACTCGGAACTCGAACAATTCGCCTATGTCGCCTCGCACGACCTACAAGAACCTTTGCGTACCATCGTTTCGTACCTACAACTTCTGGGTGAGGGGCAGGCAGAAAAGTTTAATGATGAAGGACGCCACTTCATGAGTGTTGCAATTGATGGTGCCTCCCGGTTGCAGCTACTCATTCGCGATCTCCTGGCGTTCTCTCGCATCACAACACGAGGCAAGCCGCTTGGCTGCATAGACGCCAATGCAGCTTTCCTAGATGCGCTGGCTAATCTTGAGGTCGCCATCCAAGAACGAAACGCCGTCATCTCCGCCGATCCGCTGCCTAGCGTACTAGCTGAACACGGCCAACTCACGGTGCTCTTCCAAAACCTGATTGGCAACGGCATCAAGTATTGCGATCATCACACTCCCGTTGTTCACGTCGGTGCCCGGGAGTCAGGTGGCAAATTCGAGTTTTTCGTTCGAGACAACGGCATCGGTTTTGAACCAGAATACTGTGAGGCCGTATTCGAGATCTTTCGGCGGTTGCACAATCGTCGTGAGTACAGCGGCACGGGCATTGGTTTGGCGATCTGCAAGCGGATTGTCGAGCGATGTGGTGGAGAAATCCGCGTCGACTCGACTCCCGGAGCGGGCAGCACTTTCTACTTCACGTTACTCACGCCCCAAAGTTCGGTAGGTAATGATGGCAGCAACTGACTCACATACTTCGGCACGTCCTATTGAAATCTTGTTAGTCGAAGATAACGACGCTGACGCGTTTCTCACGCAGAAAGCCTTCGATGGCAATCGGATCATCAATCGTGTTCATCGCGTCGAGGACGGCGTCAACGCGCTCGCCTATCTCAGACATCAGGATCCTTACATCGACGCAGTGCGACCTGATTTGATTCTGCTTGATCTGAACATGCCGCGCAAGAATGGTCGCGAAGTGCTCAAGGAAATTAAGAACGATCCAGATCTACGCCGCATTCCCGTCGTGGTGTTCACCACGTCCGATGACGAAAAGGACGTATTTGACAGCTACGAACAACAGGCCAACAGCTATATCACGAAACCAGTCGACCTGGAAAAACTGCGTGAAGTTCTCCAGAAGATGAAGGAGTACTGGTTCAGCATCGTGAAGTTGCCGCCGACGTCTTAGCCCTGGCGTCCGCATCCCCGCGGGACGAACGGCCAGAGTGATTGCCTACCCCAGTCCACAGGGGCGTTGCCGGCGATACTCAGGAACACACGCCAATACGACGCTGTGCCGATGACCTACGCTGCGCTGGCACGCAACTGCTCGACGAGATGAATGCTTCTGCACAACGCAGACGAACGCTAGCGCGTTACGGCGAACTGACCTCCGCCGCGTCGACGTCGCTAGCGACGATCGCATGAGAATGGCAAAGCCCATGCTACATGTTTATTTCAAACTCCTGGCGACTCTCGCGCGCCAGGAACGAGTTGGCTTCATCATCGCCAATGATCTCGCGTTTCTGGGGATCCCAATTGAGTTCCCGGCCCAACCGAATCGCAATGTTGGCCAAGTGACACGTCTCAAGCATTCGGTTGTGCGACCACACATCCGAAATGGGCTTGCGGCGAGTCCGCATGGCGTCGATGAAGTTGGCCGTGTGGTTTTCACTCACCGGGCCACCATAGACTGCCTCGACCGCGCCCTCAGGCAACGGATTTGTTGCTAGTTCTTCAACCGGCGAGCCAGTAAGCTTGCCGCGATTGACGAAGAAGCGACCTTTCGTTCCCTCGAACAGAATGCCGTTGTCACCTTCGCTTGTGATGATCAACGGAATGTCACCGGGCATGTTGGCGTGGATTTCAAAATTGGTCGGCGAGTTATAACGGTCGCCAACGGTCGGGTACCCGTTCTTGTATTCCACCGGCAACTTGAAGCTTACTGGTGTCACCTTACTGGGACCGGTGTCAGTCGCGCCCAAGCCCCAAGTCGCAATATCCACGTGATGCGCACCCCAGTCATTCATCTGGCCGCCCGAGTATTCGTACCAGTTGCGCCATGCATAGTGACAGTTTGTATACAGCGGCACGCCGCCGCCATACCCGCGTCGCATCTCAGGCAAGGCGCGATATGGTACCTTTGGAGCCGGACCAAGCCACGTGTCCCAATCAAGTCCCGCAGGCACATCAACGGCGGGCAGCTCAGGAGAACCCGTCGCGCCGTTGATGCCGCACGTCACCTTGCGAATATCACCAATCCGACCGGCACGGATTAGCGCGATCGCCTTGAGAAACCGTTGTTCGTTTTCGGTCCGTTGCATCGTGCCAACTTGGAACACGCGCCCCGTCTGCTTGACGACTTTCTCGATCAACTTTCCTTCGGCGATTGTCAGCGTGAGTGGCTTTTCGCAGTAAACATCTTTGCCAGCCAACATCGCTTCCACCGAAATCTTGGTGTGCCAATGATCCGGCGTGGCAATCATCACCGCATCGACGTCGTCCCGTTCAAGGATCTTGCGGTAGTCACTATAGCCATCTGGCTTCTTGCTGGTCTTCTTCTCGAGCTTTGCAACATTCTCGCCCAATACGTTGGCGTCGACATCCGCTAGCGCAACAAAGTCAGCGAACTTCGTCGACTTGTCGGTGATGAAAGCTCCCTGATTTCGCAAGCCGATCGTGGCGAACACGGGCCGTTCGTTCGGTGACTTCTGGGCTTGTGTCAATTGACTTGTACCCGCAAACACACCGGCGGCGGCAACCGCCGAGGTCGTTCGCAAGAAGTTACGTCGATTCAATTGGTAAGTAGAAGACATGAATAGCCTCTCAATCAAAGGTCGTTAGTTTCAAGCCGAGTCGCCCGTCGTCCGCTAAGGTATTCCGCGACAGACGCTTCCTTGATGTGGTTTTCAATTGCCGCCTTTCGATGCGAACTCCGATTCTGTTGCCCAGAGTTTACCCGAGATTCGCCGCAACTCGTAGTCCTACGAGCTTGAAACAAGAATCGAATACTGGAGCATCCGTCACCGCCGGCACGTGAGAGCTCCTAGCACAATTGCGCAGTTCCTCATCAAGTCGGCCACATTAGCCAAACAGCGTCCACTTTCGCTTCGCGACGTCGTCTAGCCGAAATTAGATTTGGCAGCAACATCCGGCGGCTGTGAAAAGGAACAGTTGCGCGATCGTACTCCAGTTTCTTCTGCACGCTCCGCGGTCGCGGCCACCATCCACGCGACCGACGTCGCTGCCACCGCGTGTAAACAAAAGAGTCGGTGGTAGAACGTGACAACGACCGGTATGACTGCAAGGCCGTGATACAGGCAGAAGGCCATTAGGTGACACAGTGCCGTCGCGGCGGATACGAGGCTCATCAAGGCAGTTCGCTGCCACAGCGAGTGTACTCGCAACGTTGCCACGCCTATCCAGCCATCTACCAGATACAGCATCCACAACAGGACCTGCAAAAGTGTAAACGGGTCATGCATTGTCGCTTTGTAGATCTTCCAAATCACTGCCCCTAAGCTGCTGTTGCCGAACGCAACTTGAGTCAGAAACGTCAAGGTCACACTCACAAGAATCGTAATCCACAAAACGCGGCTCAACGAATACTGACGCTCGCGCTTCGACCAGTGCTTCTCCGCGACAGGCAAGACGACGAACAATAATAACAAGGGAAAATGAACCAACTCGCTGATACCCGGTGAGTACTCAAGAACTCCATTCACATCCACGGGATTAGTGCTGACATAAGGAATCGGAAATATCAGCGCGAGCAGCGCAAGATACAAGTAGCTCACTAACAGCGGCACAACGAATCCGCGTCGCGACCGCGCCGACCAATGCATTAACACGAATGCCTGAGCAAATACGAAGGGATCGGCGATGAAGATGTACCATTCGGTTCGCAGCGACAACACGTACAGCACTGCCTCAATCAGCAAGACGACGACAACTGCAGTCAGTACGGATATTCGTGCAACGGTTGTCTTCAAGTCAGGCTCACCTCAGATATCATCGCAACGCCTACGTCTGCTCGTCTTAGTGCCGACTAGCCGGACTACGTCACTTCGGCTGTTTCCTGCGTGATTTGGAGTGCTGATGCTGACCTTGTCCAGCTAGATGTCCGAGCCTGATCACGCTCGATCACTCAGATCGCCGTAACACGCTAGAGTCGGTTTGGACAACCACTGTGTGTGAGAACCGCGGCTGGCGAACAATGGAACTCAGATTAGATATCAGGACAAAAAGCAACACAAAATTCCCCCTCCCGTCAATGGCCGCCACTTCGCGCAGCACGACGCCGGGAGGGGGCAGGGGGAGGGAACCCAAACGGAAGCGGTGTCACGTACTACAGATGCTGAAAGGCGAAGAGACGCATCGTGAAAGC
>JAGQPK010000191.1 GCA_020426755.1 Planctomycetales bacterium | reverse complement strand
GGTTGAGTCGGTTGGCATAGCACACGGTTAAAGGCCTCGACGTCACGCGTAAGCGTCTGTTCTAGCCGCGCGATCTGCTGCTAGAACCTTTCGCACCAGCAACGAAGCTTCACCAGAGCACAAGCCGCAGGATACCCCATCTGCTTCGTCGCGAGCAGGGGACAGACCCGCGAAGGGGGACGTCCTAAATGCCGCACCGCAGCTCAGCCGACTCACAGCTCACAGGCCGGCTAATCCAATTCTTGCGGCGGGAGCGGAAAGAAAGCACTCGTGCTCCGCTTATAAGCACGATAGGCCGGCCGCCGATCCTCGATTGTTTTCTCCGTTAGTCGCACGCCCGACACGTAGATCAACAGAACGCTCATCAAGAGGGGGCTGAGAATGGTCCAACCTCCACCACCAGCCGCGGCAACCAGATAAAGGCCCCACCAAACGCAAAAGTCGCCAAAGTAATTCGGATGCCGCGTGTAACGCCACAGGCCGCGATCAAGTACCTGTTCGCGACTTGTGCGTGACCGCAAGAAACTGGCCAGTTGATAGTCGCCAACCGCCTCGAAGAAGAAACCAATGGTCCAAACCAGGACGCCCACGCCATCCAGCCCGGAAAGTGACTGACTGCTGCTAACGAGCGCTGCCTGCACGGGCCAAGAGACGAACCAGAGAATAATCGCTTGCAACAGGAACACCGTACCCAAACTTATCCACCAGAATCTCGCTCCGTGGTGAGCACGCATCTCCGCGTACCGATAATCTTCGCCCGCTCCCCAATGCCGCCAAAACAAATACGCCGACAATCGCCCCCCCCAAACCGTCACGAGCCCAATCATCAAGTAACCGCGTGGCCCAAATTGATCCAAACGGAGCGCCGTTACGGCAGCAACGAGTATGAAACCGAGTCCCCAACACGGATCAACAATGCTCACATCGCGGAGCGCTACGCTGATCCCCCAGAGCCCGATAGCGAAAATTACCAACACGCCGAAGCTGAATAACAAAACATCGATCACAATTCACCTCGTCAAACCTACCCACCAACGCATCTTTGGAGGGCGACCGCATTTCTGCCGGCAAAGTAACGGACAAAAGCATTTTGTAAAGCGATAGCTGCGCGATCGCACTCCATAACTTTTGGAGTGCGGCCGCGCAGCTGCCGCTTTCGATCGAAGTGAGCGACGCTAAACGGCGATCACGGTTGCTCGGCGCGCACGTGAATCACCGTCACGCCGTCGAATGAGTAGGATTCCATCGTGCAGTTTTTCGCGCTGCCGAGCCAATGCTCAACTTGGCCTTGGGCGGCCTCTTGTCCGCCTCGGTATAAAGCCCACACGTGTCCGTGATCGTCAACTTCACGCTGCCACTCGGCGCGCCAATCAGCCAACTTGCGGCTCGATAGCGGTACCACGTGCGCATCGTCGTTATGATCGCTCGACAGGCTGCGTATTTGGTAGATGCCGGCAAGTGGAAAGCGACAGTACTCGACCAATCTGGAGTCTTGATTTTCCAGTGACAATTGTGCGTCTTCGATCAGACCGGCACGCAGCAGCACCAACGGCGGTCCGTCCACCTGCGCGGCACTCACCTGATCGTTGACGATTCGGACTGCAGCGCGCCAATCTTCATGACTATGCTGCCAAACCGAACTCCCCATTCGCAACGCCGTCATCCAAGCGACGGCAACACCAACAATGGCGGCATGACCAAGCCGTTGTCGGCGTGTCACCAACAGCATGCCGCTGGCGGCCGCCAAGACGAACAGACCGATTTCCGCCACGATCACGTAACGGCGAAAGTAGAGTCGCGCGAGGTCGGCTTGCGTCGCGCCCCACGCCGTAACGAGCGGCATGAGATAGACGAGAGTCGCGGAGGTTAGCACGACACCGACTTGACGACGGCGTCGCGTCGTGACTTTACCGCCCCCCAACGCCTTCGCAAGTATGACGCTCAGCAGAGCCGGAACGAGATAGCGGCTACAGGGAAACAACGTCCACAAAGACGTGAGCGGTTGAGGCCGTACAAACTGCGCCCAGTTGTCTCGACGCAAACCGATCGTCCGCAGCGCCGGCCAGGCGCACAACATGCCGCAGAGAATGACAAGATGATCCACGGCCAATTGTGCGTAGTCCGTCAGGTAGCGACGCCGCCTGACGAGGACGTACCAAGGCGAAACGATCAACAGCGCAGCGGTATAGTGAGTGAAGAATAGCAGCCAAGCCAGCAGCACAATGCGAATGCGATTGCCAACGGTCGGATGACGCCAGCGTTGCCGGGTCGCTTCGATATACAGCAGTGCCAAAACCTGTAACAACGCGTAGGGACGTGCTTCGCGGGCGAAGAAGATAGCGTGAGGATCGACGCATGCGATGAGTCCGGCCAACCACGCCAGGGATCGAGAATGCGTCCAACGCCGAGTTATCCACACGATGCCGAGCACAAACGCGGTACCGCTTAGCAACGACAGCAGCCGCAAACTCCATTCGTGCTGCCCCAGCAATCGCACGATGAACCATTGGATCAGAAAATAGAGCGGCGCCTGATTGCCCTCGGCAGCGCGTGGCAACACATCTGAAAAGCTGCCCGTGACAGCCCAAGACGTGTGCAATTCGTCCAGCCAAAGGCTTTCGCTGAGCGTGATGGCGCGCAGCGACGTTGCGGCGACGGCGAGCAGGGCGATTGCGGCGCACCAGATTGCGCGGCGTGTCGAACGTTCCGTATGCTGCGTCCACACGCGACGATCACTCCGATCAGCGACACTGATAGCAAGGCCCAACAACTAGGCCGCATCGGGGATCTTCAGTTTACCGCCCGGCACGTGCAGGTCGAATAGGCCAAAGATGTCGGCCTGCGAAAGTCCGCCGCTACTCGGCATGTGCGAATCGGCCAGAATCGTTTCGAAGAGTTCACGTTTCTGGGTCAGAATCTGATCGATGCGTTCTTCAATCGTATTGGCCATGACAAACCGTGTCACGGTCACCGGCCCCGCCGCACCGATCCGGTGCGCTCGGTTGATTGCCTGGTCCTCAATGGCCGGGTTCCACCAGCGATCATAAAGAAAGACGTACTCACAAAACTGCAGATTGAGGCCGACGCTGCCCGCGCCGTAGCTCATCAAAATCACGTGCGTGTCCGGATCGTTTCGCAACTTTTCGATGATCCCGTCTCGTTTGCGGGACGGGATACGACCGTGGTATTCGACAACACCGAACCGAGCTAAGCGTTGCTTGAGTTCATCGAGCGTGTTGACCCATTGGCTGAAGACGATTGCTTTCTTGCCGCTGGCCGCGACCTCTTCCAAGTCAGCTTCGAGTCGATCGTATTTGGCACTGCGACCAGTATTAGGATCGAAGTTGCAGATCTGTTTGAGCCGCAAGACGAGCTCGAACACGTGCTGAATCGTAATCGACTCGCCAAGTCCCTGCAGGTTGACGACGCCTTCCTTCTCCGCCAAATGGTACGCGTACTGTTGCTCGGGTGTCAGCGGCAACAACGCGTCGCGGTAGAGCTTCGGCGGCATCTCGGTGAGTACCTGGTCCTTGGTGCGGCGAATGATATAGTCGCGTGTGGCCTCGCGCAGCTTGCGCGGTGTCATGCCTGTCGACAGATACCCGGCAACCAAGAATCGAAAGATACCGACCAGATCGTCCGGCGTGTTTTCGACTGGCGTGCCAGTCAGAGCCCAACTACGCGTGCGCGCGATTGAGCACACAACTTCATGCGAAGTGCTCGAGGCATTCTTAATGCGTTGGGCTTCGTCGAGCACAACAAGATCGAACGCGCGGCGACCGTCACCGACCTCGGCACGGTCACGTAAGATCGTTTCGTAGTTCGAAATCTTGACCGGCATGTCGGTCAGTTCCCATTGCCAACGGCGGCGACGTTGATCGCCCTCGATGATGCAGACAGGAATCTCGGGCGCCCATTGTTTGAATTCACGTTGCCAGTTGGTCACCAGCGGCTTGGGACAAATGAGCAACACTTCGCGCACGTTGCCGGAATGAAGCAGGAGGCGAATCGTAGTAATCGCCTGCATGGTTTTGCCCAGTCCCATTTCATCGGCAAGTATCGCGGCGTGTCGCGGGTACAAGAAGCTGATGCCCGACAGTTGATACGGAAAGGGACAAAATGGCATCCGCAACGTCTCACCGTGTAAAAGCGTTTCCAACGGCGGTTGCAGTAAGTAATAGAGTCGATCGTCTAGCTTGATCACATCGGAGGGCGGCGCGATGCGAGTGGAGCCTGTCGGCGGCGCGCTGTCGGTGTTCACACCGGTAACTGGCGGCTGGGACGGTTCTGCTTTGGCGGTAGTGCTGAACACCGATGCCGCATGTTCCGGAAACTGGAACATGCGCACCTTCAGGCGTGGTGAGGCAAAGCGCATGCTGACAGCCCGTAGCGATGGGAAGTCAATCGGTATCGCGCGAGTTTGAATTGGTCGCCAGCGCTTGAGCGCTGCATTCCATCCTGTCGAATGTATGGCCGGCGCCGAGGGGCGACGGGAAGCTGAACCGGGCGACGCTGAATTGGGCAACATCGGTGGAACATTCACGCTAGGCCGCCTTCTGCAGTTCGGCTACGGCGTCCTCGATCCGCTGGAACGGCTCGTGCAAATTCCAGCCGGCCGACAAGAGTGACAGCGACTCGCGAATCGACACTTCCTGCTCGGCGTCCACCGGACTAATCCACAGTTTGTGGGCGCCAAGTGCCAATTCGACGGCGTCGTCGTCGGGGCGACCTGCGTTCGTGTCGACCATCAGCACCGGGACATCGCAGTGGCTGCGCAAGGACAAGACCGCCGGTTGGTCGGCGAAGATCAAGGCCGGCTGCAAGCGACTGTGCGCGACCAACGTCTGCGCAATCTGTTCGCCATATAAATAGGCATCCAATACGGTGCCATACAGGATCTGCTGTGCTCGGTTCGGCTTCACCGGCTCCGTGCAATGGAACTCCAACGGACGCCCTAGCAGATTGAGTAACAGATATCCCCCAATCAGGCCAGAGTTGCCGAGGTCCGAAATTCGCACAAACCCAAACAGCGGTACCGACTCGCTTTGACTCGTGGACATTCGAGCTCCATATCCAGTCACCGGGAGTTTCTGATCACAAGGATTGCATCGGGCGGGTTGTAGGGGACGCTTTAAACTTGAGATCTTCTTGATAAGCCACTTCGCGTCGACTTTTGCGCAACCGGCGTGAATTGCCAGCGCGCGGCAGATGCTAGCGCAGGATATGCGGCTTTTGGTGGACAACGGTGCTCTGTCATGCTTATACTGAAACCTGCGGTTGCGCTGCGGGCAGCGGGCGAGGAATCCCTTGCTAGCAGCAGTGTTGCAGCTCTCAACAAATCTTGATTGCTTGAACAGGCTGGTTAGCCCGACGGAAGGATACGATCGGGGAGTTATCTTAATGGACGCGAATTAAGGACCCTGACGATGGCTGACGAACCGCGGCAGACACCTGCTCTCTTTACACACATCGATGTCACGACGTCTTCAACCACGTCGGCGACGCCATCTTCATACAATGCCAATGGGAATGCAGTGAACATCTTGCTCGCCCAAATGGTGGCCGCACAGACTCGTCAAAACGAACTGTTGGAGCAATTGATTCAACAAATGAGCGCCGCCCAACGTCAGCGAAACACGGAACTTGGTCAGTGGAAGCAGGCCAATCCGCGTCTGGCACAACGTTGCCGCGAAGCCGCCGAAACACTGGGCCAAATCCAGACACGTTTTCTGGAGAATGTCACGGAAGAGATCAACGACAACGGCGATTGCATGATGGACGGCGAGTTCATGCTGAATGAGTTCGTCGATCGCTTCGGACCGCGTTTGGCTCACCTGAACGGTGTTCTACAAGTGCTGTCGCAGCTTAGCAGCGCCCCGGGCGACTCGAACGGCTAAAGCCGCGTCGCGTACGACATTGGCTTCTACACCGCGGCTTCTACACCGTGGCTTCTACACCGTGGCTTCTACACCGTGGTTTAGTTCGCCGAAAGGCGCTAGCCGCGGTTCTCGGTGCTGGTTGAATCGGCGCCAGGACAAATCCAACGCTGGCGCGTTACGGCGAACAGACTCGTCTAACTAAGCCGCAAGGGAGCGTGTTTCGGCCAACTCTGCGAACGGCGCTTTCGGCAAACTCCACAGCGACGATTCTTGACAACGTTCTCAGGTCGTCCTGTCTCCGTATCAGCGGTTTCTCGCCTAGTTGTCAACGCGTGTCGAGTCGACTATCGTCTAGGTGCTTGTGGGCGTTTGCCCGATTCTCCCGCCACACTCCCACCTGGTGTCGCTCGCCATGACCAATGAGTCGGATACGAATTCCAACGATCTCAGCTCCACCATCTCTGCCGCACGTGACCGCCTGGACGCGCATGCGTATGACATCGTGCAGTGGCACTTTCATGAGTCAACGGGTTGCCCATTCTGGCTGGAAAAGAAGCGCGAGCTGAATTTCGACCCGTTGAAGGAAGTCAAAGGCTTCGAGGACATTCGCAAGTTCCCGGCCTTCGAGGACGAATGGTTGCGTGGCGGCCCGGTGCGTCGTTGGGTGCCGCAGGGCTTAGCGGGTAAGCCGGTCTACGTCTTTGAAACAGGCGGCACAACGGGCATTCCGAAAAGCCGGATGGTCATTGACGACTTCCGCACCGATTACGAGCTATTCAGTGAGACGCTGCCCGATCAGTACTTTCCCAAGGGTGCCAATTGGCTGATGTTGGGCCCCTCAGGACCACGCCGCTTACGTTTGGCAGTGGAACACCTGTGTCAGGTCCGCGGCGGCATTTGCTTCTGCATCGATTTGGATCCGCGCTGGGTCGTCAAACTGATCAAGAAGGGCTGGATGGAGCACCTAGAAGCGTACAAGCAGCACTGTATCGATCAGGCCATCACCGTGCTGACCGCGGGACACGATATCAAGTGCATGTTTGCGACACCCAAGTTGCTTGATTCACTGGCATTGGGGCTCGAAGAACGTGGCACAAGTATTCGCGAGATCGGCATCACCGGCATCTTTTCGGGCGGCACCGAGTTCACTCCGCAATGGACTCGGTATTGCGTGGAGGAGTTGTTTGGCGGTCCGCCGGAGAAGAGTGGTGTCTATATGACGCCAACTTATGGGAACACCTTGATGGGTTTGGCGTGCAGCAAGCCCGTGACCGCGGCGGACAATTACAAGATCAGCTATTACGCCCCGCAACCACGAGCCGTCACGGAAGTTGTCGGTTTTGATGACGCCAATGCCGTGGTTGGTTATGGCGAGACAGGTCGCGTAAAACTAACGACGCTAACCAAGGAGTTCTTCGTCCCTGGCTTCCTAGAGCGGGATGAAGGTGAGCGTGAAGCTCCCTGCGACCTGTACCCGTGGGATGGCGTGAGTGGTGTGCGTCCCTTCCACGGCTTCGCCTCGCAAACGACGGTGGGCGTTTACTGAGGTTGGCAGCCTGCCCTTGTCGGGCAAGGTGATCGTTGAATCGGACAAGCGTTCGCGCTGCCGGTTCGCGAAGAACAAACGTCGGTCAGGGTGTGCGAGCGCCAACTCAAGCGTTGACACGCCCCTTGAGCCGTGAACATCTTTTGCAGAGCGAGGAAGCAGTTCCGTGTTGCAGATTCCCGTCTTACGTTGGGGCGAACCGTACGAATCGCTGGAAATCAATGAAGTCCTGCACTTCAGCACAGGCGAACCGATCGCCAAGGTCAGTCAGGCGAATGAGGGCATCATTCGCCGAGACATGCGGAACGCTCAAAAGGCACGCGACATCCTGCGCAAGTTCTCTTGCGGCGAACTCATCGAGATGATGAAGAAGGCGGCGGATCTCTACGAGAGCGCAACGTTGCCACTCGGCAATGGCACTCAGTCGCCGGCGGATTTCGTACATCAGCAGTCCGCCAGCACGGGGCTCCCGGAGCACATGTGCCATGCCAACATGGGCAAGAACTCGTTTGTGCTCCGCAACATGGACAAAATCCTGGACTGCCTGACGCGCGGTTTGGACTTGGACATTCTGACGAAGGGCTACGGCATTGAATCTCGCGGCGTGATTGTCAGCTACCAGGCGCAAGCCCCTGTGTTAGCGGCCGTCTTGCCGTCGAATTCGCCTGGCGTGCACACGCTTTGGTTGCCGGTGATCCCGCTGCAATTCGGCTTGGTTCTAAAGCCGGGTCCGCAAGAACCTTGGACCCCCTATCGCATGGTGTCGGCATTCATCGAGGCCGGCGTGCCGAAAGAAGTCTTCGGCCTCTATCCGGGTGAAGCGTCGGCAGGGGCCGCAGTGTTGGCGTCGTGTCAACGGGCGATGATCTTCGGCGGGACCCCAACGGTCGAGCGTTACAAGGGTAACCCGAGTGTGCAAGCTCACGGCCCTGGCTTCTCCAAGATTTTGCTGGGCGACGATTGCGTCGACGATTGGGAGAAGTACATCGATCT
>JAGQPK010000190.1 GCA_020426755.1 Planctomycetales bacterium | reverse complement strand
TCAAAGCAATACGCCGCTGACCAAAACGAACTGGCAGAACGCCATCAACAACGTGCGCAATTTCATTCGCACACGTGTGCCCACCGTCATTCAGCAGTTGACGACGCAGGGCTGGTATCCGGCGACAGGTTCGCCGCAGTTTACCGTCAACGGCAATCCGACATCGGGTGGAGCAATCAACGACAACGACGCGGTTCGGATGTATACCGAGTCCACCACGAGTTACGAATCGATCGTAGCCGCCGGTTCGACATGGAAGTACCTGGCGGATGGCTCAAATCAGGGCACAGCCTGGCGCGCATCCGACTACAACGACAACTCGTGGCCTTCCGGCCGCGCCGAACTGGGCTACGGCGATGGTGGCGAAGCGACGACGATTCCTGGGGTAGGGCAGGTGATTACCACTTACTTCCGTCACGAGTTTCAAGTCACGAATCCGCAGCAGTATGAAGTGTTGAGACTGGGACTGCGCCGCGATGACGGTGCCGCTGTCTTTTTGAATGGCGTAGAGATCGCGCGGAGCAATCTGGGCGCCAATGCTGCCTATAACCAGTTCGCCGACGTGACGGTAGGCGGCGCCGACGAAACGACGTTCTTTGAGTTTGAAGTCCCCACGTCACGTTTGGCTACGGGCCGCAATGTGCTGGCGGTAGAAGTACACCAGCAGAATCTCGGCAGCTCCGACGTCAGCTTTGACCTGCGGCTGGAAGGCGCCAAAGTCACTGCCAACAACTTTGGCACGATCTATTACACGACCGATGGCACCGACCCGCGCGCCATCGGCGGCCAACCCAGCGCCAGCGCGAAACTCTACGATGGCAATCCGTTGTCACTCGGTGGCAGCCGACTCGTCAAAGCCCGGGCGATCATTAGCAACAACTGGAGCCCACTGTCGGAAGCGTCCTTCCTGCTTGATCTGCCCGCCAGCGCCGCGAATCTCCGTATCTCGGAGATCAACTACAATCCACATGCACCGTTGACGCAGTTCGGTGAAGCTGACGTGGATAACGACGAATTCGAGTTCATCGAACTGCTGAATGTCGGAAACGTCACCATTGATCTAACGAATGTGGAACTGCAACAAGTTGACGTGGAAGGTAGCTCGGAAGGAATCGCCTTCCGGTTTGCGACACAGACCTTGGCGCCAGGCGAGCGCATCGTCGTCGTCGAGAATCGCGCGGCCTTCCAGTCGCGGTACGGCACGGGCATACGCGTTGCCGAAGCGGCCGACACGCAACTCGGTACGGGTATCTACTCGGGATCATTGAGCAATTCCGGCGAACGCCTCACTTTGGTCGATGCGCAAGGCGCTATCATTCAACAGTTTGATTACAACGATACCGGCGCGTGGCCCGGCCGCGCTGACGGAGGTGCAAGTAGCCTGGAGATTGTCGATCCGAGCGAAGCCTATGATGATCCAGGCAACTGGCGGAATAGCAACGAGTTCGGTGGCTCACCCGGTACCGCCGGAACCGGGTCGACGCAAACAGTCGTCATCAACGAATTGCTAACGCACACCGATCTGCCGCAAATCGACACGATTGAACTTCACAACACGACCGGGCAGGCGATTGACATCGCGCGCTGGTATCTCAGCGATGGCAGTGACGACTATCTGCGTTATCAGATTCCAGTCGCCAACGGGACGCTCGCGGCGGGCGGCTATCGTGTCTTAACCGAAGTCGATCTGGGCTTCGGCTTCCGTGGTGAAGCCTCCGATGATGCGTGGTTGATCTCGGCGGACGTGCTGGGAAAACCACTTCGGTTCGTCGATCACGTTGAGTTCGGCGCCACGCAGAATGGGACTTCACTGGGACGCTGGCCAAACGGTACCGGCGACCTGTTCCCGATGACCGCGCTGACGCTCGGTTCGGCGAACTCCGGCCCGGCCTTGGCAGACATTGTGCTCAGCGAAGTTGAATACAATCCATCGACGTCGGCCACACTATTGGCGAATGAAGGAGAGTTCGTCGAAGTTTGGAATCGAGGCTCAGCGACGACGGATATCAGTCACTGGCGGTTGAACGTCGGTGTTGATTTTGACTTTGCCGCAGGAACGGCGCTGGCCGCCGACGCACGAATCGTCGTGGTCTCCTTCGATCCCACAACCGGTGCGGATAAGGCCACCGCGTTCCGCCAGCATTATCACATTGGCAACGATGTGATGTTGGTCGGTCCCTTCTCCGGTCGGCTGGATGATGCCGGGGATACGGTTGAGTTGGAACGGCCGGAGGACGTCGCGCAACTCGGATTGGGATACGTCTTAGTCGATCGCATCGCGTATGAATCCACCGCGCCCTGGCCAAACACCGCCGCCGGTTTGTCGCTGCAACGCACCGTCCCCACAGCTTATGGAGATTTTTCTACTAGCTGGCAAGCACTGGCCGCGTCGCCCGGCGGACTGAATTCTGCCGAGCCCAACACGGGTGACTTCAACAGCGATGGTCAGGTTGATGTCATCGATGTGCAGTTGCTGTGTGCAGCGATTCGCTCGCCAAATCCGTCAAGTGAATTCGATATAGATTCGAGCGGCGAGACAGATTTCGACGACATGCGGTACCTGATTGGAGAGGTTTTGCACACGTCCTTCGGCGACGCAAACCTTGATGGTGTCTTCAATTCGACCGATCTCATTCTCGTGTTTCAGGCCGGCGAGTATGAAGATGGAATTGCTGACAACTCGAGTTGGTCGAGTGGCGACTGGGACTGTGATGGCGAGTTCACTACGGCCGATCTCGTACTTGCATTTCAAGGTGGATCTTACACGTCGGAAGCAACTCGCGTGGTCGCTGCTCAACCAGCAGTGTCGGCCATCGATCTTGCTTTGGCGGCGTTATATCTAAAGAAGAAGTAGCACAACAGAATTGTTCTGCTATTGAACGGCCCCTATACTGACGGGCCGTTGCCGGTCGCTGCGCCGGTTTTCAATTTCTGGGATGCACATGGAATAAAGGGCAAGCCATGCGTTTCACAGTTTCTCACGGTCGGCGTGCGCGCCGAATCAAGGGCATTCGCCAGTATTCACGTCAACTCGAGCGTTTAGAAGATCGCCACTTGTTGGCATGTGCGGCATTGCCGTTCAACACGACAGTGCGAGGTAAATCGGTCGACTTCGACCAATGCTACTCGCAAAGCTTCACTGACGACGGCAATACGTGGGCGATCAACGTCTACTATACGGAAGCTGATATCGCGGCGAACACTTCGCAGTGTACCGGCGACGACGCGGCCGACAGCAATGGCGATGGCGTACCGGACCGCTGCGAACACAAGCTGCCGAACATTGATGATTCGGACGGCAACAACATCGAAGCGGTCGCAATGGCCAACGAGGTGCAAGCGACGCTGCAGTTCTACGTTGATCGCAGTCTGGATTTTGTGCCAGCCGGCGAAGACGAGGTAAACGTCTTCATCGCGGAAGATCCGCGCGGTGGCGGGATCGTCGGCACCAACGGGTTGTATGCCGACGACGAGCTTGTAGCCAACGCTGATGATCTCTGGAAACGTCTGCTGGCCGTGCACGAAATGCAGCACATGGTCCAGAAGGAATACGACAGTGGCGTTGATTGGACGCTGTATGGCGAAGGCGTCGCCCGCGCGACAGAAGATCGTTTTGACACGACACTGGACGCTGACACCACTACGTCACACTTGTTCATTCCACAGTTCAATGGGCTGATGACCAACTCGGCGCTGCGCACGGCTGATCTGTTGACACTCTCGTATGACAACATGGGTTGGTGGACGTGGTTCATGGATCAGTACCGCAACGGCAATGGTACGAATCCGCCAGCGACCGACGCCAATGATCTTGGTTGGGAAGCTTTGCGCAAAGTCTATCTACAGATCGAAACGGATCCGGGCAACGAATTCGCGATGATCAAGCAGGCGATCACGTCGCTTGGCGGCGACTTTCGCGATGACTTCATCGACTACACATTGGCGCTGTGGGCACACCAATACAGTCCTTCTGATCCGCGCCTAACCTACTTGGATACCGAACTGAACAATTCCACGAGTGCCTTCAGCGGTCATCGGCTCCACACGACTGGCCCTGCCTTTGCGACCGATACGGTCTCGATGAATAAGCGTTCGTCGGAGTACTGGGAATTCACTCCTGCCAGTCAATGCGAGTACACTGCATTCACATTCGATGGTAATGGCAAGGACTATGGCTTTAGCATCATGACCGTCGACGGCGGTACGCTGCAGGATCGCTGGACCAGCGACAGTACAGAGTGGGCTCGCACCGTGCGCACGACAGATCTCGATCGCATCGTGGGCGTTGTCACGGCGATCGACGATTCCGGCAGTGTGGATGTGGGACACGGTTGCGTGCAACCGACCGTCAATATCATTACGCCGACCACATCGAATCATAAGATGGTGGGACGAGCAAACAATCCGCGGACCTTTATTGTTCGCTTGGACGTTAACGGCAAGGACGGCAGCGCGGTCTCTGGCCTAACGGCCGATGCGTTTGACGTTTCGCTGCGCAAGACCTTCGGCGGTGCTGCGAATCCGCAGATTCCAGCGACAATCGTCAACACGGCCTACGTGCAAGAAGATTACTGGCTGCTGGTACAGGCGCCGGATGATGTTGCCGGTGCGGAGACGGGTGAGTTCTATGACTTGACCGTGTCACTCGGCTCGCAAACCGATACGGAACTCAGCTCCATTCTGTATGTCGAACAAACGCAGGATGTCTCGATCGTGCTCGATCACTCGGGCAGTATGGGCGGAGGCACGGGCAAGATCGAAGCGGCCCAAAACGCCGCCGTGATGTTGGTCGACGAGCTGGCCGACGACGATCAAGGTGCCTACGTCGCTTTCGACACGAACGCGAATCTACGCGAGTCACTCGATACCGTGGGCAGTGGCAGCCAACGAATTGACCTGTTGCTCGATATCGCGAACGAAGTGCCAGCGGCGGCGACATCGATCGGCGACGGCATGGCCTTGGCCGCCTCGGACATGGCCGCCAACAAGATCGACACGCACATGTGTAGCTATGTGTTGTTGAGTGACGGCATGGAAAACGAACCGCAGTATTGGGCCGATGTCGTGGATGACGTCGTGGACACGGGCTGCGCCATTCACACGATCGCCTTGGGGCCGTCCGCGAATCAGGAACTGATGCAGCAAATCGCTGGTTCGAGTCCCGCTGGCGGCAGCTACTACTACGCCACCAACACCGGTTCTGTGCCCGTAAACAGCGTGATCGGTTGGCAAAACAACTTAAGCCGCCTCTATGACGCCATCTCGACCGACATCGCCGGACGACAACGTATTGTCACTGCGATTCGCGAGTCCGCTCTGGGCGGCGCCATGAGTGGCGTTGTGGAGTTTGATGACCTCGCGCGTGGCACCACCGTAGTTGTTGGCCAGACGATCAAGTCGAACGGAGTAGAGATCACGGGCAAACCGTACTTTCCGGTCGTGGGGCAGTCGACATCCGGTGGCCGTGCGATCATTACGAATCAGCTCGGGCCAGGAAACCTACTGGACATTGCCCCCAACAACATCAATCTTGATTTCGACTTCGGTGGCCGCGTAGACGGCCTGAACCTGCTCTTTAACGACTCTGGCGGCAACGCCAACCTCCGCATCAACGGTGACCTGCGCGTCGTGGATGATCTGATCAGCCTGAACGGAGCGTTTGTGGGCGGTGTCGAAGTGCTGGTCACACCGTTCGAGAAAGCGTTTGAGTTGACGTTACGCGGCGAGATCGATCAGTTCTCGATCGGCGGCCAGGAGTTCGCGCTCGACCAAGTTACTTACAAAGGTGACGGCCGCATCGCGATTCCGGTTGATGACAGTTCGGATGAGCTAGTCGTTTCCATCGGTTGGCAAACCGACACCGGCGGCAAACATCAAACGCAACTGTACGATCCCAACAATAATCCCGTACCGTTGTCACGTTTGAAGAAATCCACGCGCGGCACCAACGATGTGTGGCGCGTGCCCAGTCCGATGCCCGGTATCTATCGCTTGGGCGTTGAGAATCTGCCGCAAGAATTCTTTGTTACGGGCTCGGTGATTAGTCACTACGAGCTGGAAACATTCGTGGGCACGACTTTCGAGGAACGTCAGCAAGGCACGGAAGTGCCGATCGTTGCTTCATTCGTGGGTAACGGAAAACCGTTGCTCGGTGGTGATATCCAATCCACGATCACCGCGCCCGACGGACATCGCCAGACAATTCGTCTCTACGACGACGGGAATCATGGCGACAGCGAACCGAATGACGGCATCTACGCCAATACCTATTTGGCCACCAGCCTGGCAGGCGTTACCGCGCCGCCGCCTACTCAAGTCGTCGAGGGCCAGGAACCTCAAGGCATCGGTTCGTATATTGTGAACACTGTCGCCAAGCAGGGTGACATTCGCCGTGAAGCCGAAGATTCGTTTGTGATCCGACCGGCGCGCGATTCGGATCTCGATGGACTGCCTGACGACTATGAAGTCGAACACGGACTTGATCCCAAGAACCGCGAAGACGGGTCGCTCGATCCCGACATGGACGGCTTAACCACGTTGTGTGAGTTCCAGGTGGGAACCGATCCGTTCAACAGCGATACCGACGGTGGCGGCGAAAGCGATGGCAGCGAAGTTCCGCGCGGTCAAAAGTTCTGCCGAACCGGAACTCAGAACCCAAACGATCCAGCGGACGATCGCGTCCTTCCCTTGAGCTCAATCATCGCTACACCAGAAGCAACGAACAACGGCGCGCCCGTGATCCAAGTTGTTGTCAGTGCCGAGGAGAAACCAGCTCACGTCGAACTGGTCCGTCAGGCGATAGACGCTCGTGGCCAACAAGTCGAAGCGTGGAAGCCGATTGCCGAGCTTACCAAAGAACTGACCTTCAACGATCGTGACGTCAAAGACGGAGTCTTCTATCAATACAAGGCAATGCCCACCTTTGATGTTGCCGCGCGGAAGACGACGATCGACTTTGAATCGTTCCGTAAGGGCACACAATTCAAGGTAGGTGAAACGACGGAACTGCGAGGTATTCTGATCGGACTGACGCCGTTTTACGCTCGCACTGCCCTGCCGGTACGTGATGGCGTCGCATCCATTGGCGACGTGTTGGCGTTGGGCAGCGGCCAGGATCTGCTGCTTAACAACATCAACGTGCAATTCGAGTTTGAGACGCCGTTGTCGGCGCTGTCACTGTTGTACAACGAAACGGAAGGGGTCTCGAACCTGATCATCAACGGCCAGCGTCGCATTGTCAGCAATTTGATGTTGCTCAATGGCGAAACGATTGGCGGCGTGCAGGTTTCGATCACGCTGCTACGCAACGGCTACAAGCTTGACCTGCATGGCGAGCTCTCATCGCTGGAAATCGGCGGACGCCAACTTGTCATCGATGACGTGATCGCGTGTATCGGGGAAGATGCGGTAGTCGCCGGACGCAACTTGCTGACGCCGTTCGTGCAAGCCCAAGCTGATCCGTACTCGCCGGAAGGCACTGTGCAGATTAACGATGGCGAAGCAACAACGACACGGCGCGACGTACGGCTATCCATTACGGCATCCGACAACGAACGTGACTCACACATCTGGGATGGTCAGTTCGTGCAAGGAACGCCCAATTCGAAGCTGCTGATGCGTGTTAGCAACAAGCCAGACTTTGCGGGAGCCGAGTGGGTGCCATTCGCGGCACTCTTGGATTGGTCGATCGACGCGGAGGTCGGAGAAATCGGTTCCGTCTATGTTCAATTCCAGGATGCAGCGGGGAACGTGAGTCATGGTCTCGCCAAGAGTTCCATTCGTTTAGTTGCACCCGCGCCTCCCGGCGACACAAACCTCGATGGCAAGATCGACGGGACCGACATCGACACGCTATGTCTGGCCACACATGGACAGAGCATTCCCGGCAACGGAGATCTCGACGGCAACGGCCAAGTCGATTTCGACGACGTGGTCTACTTGGTCACCAAGATCCTTGGTACGACGTTCGGCGATGCGAATCTCGATAAGGTCTTCAGCCCGTCGGATCTGATCCAAGTATTTGCTGCCGGCGAATACGAGGACAACATTCCGGGCAACTCGACGTGGGCGACCGGTGACTGGGACTGTGACGGCGAGTTCGGCACGAGCGACTTGATCATTGCCTTCCAGTACGGCGGCTACAATCCGCTGGCCGCTCGGCCACTATCGGTTGTCGCTGCGACGGATGCGGCAGCGAGTGTCGAACGACGCGACGTGCTGGCTCGTTTGAGCGATGTGCGCCGCAAAGATCTCGATGCGAGCGACGAGTACTTCGCGGAACTAGGTGCGAGGAAGTACTAGGAAGAAGTGAATCGTAAATGAGTTCGCCTGTAGGCCAGTAGGCGGCAGTTCCCCCTCCCGTCGATGGCCTCCAGATCACGCGGCGCAATACCGGGAGGGGGCAAGGGGGCTCGTCGTAC
>JAGQPK010000018.1 GCA_020426755.1 Planctomycetales bacterium | reverse complement strand
CGTATCCCAGTTGCGTTTGGGCCCGCGTGACTTCGATGACACGAAGCTGCTGATTGAGGCGACACCGGCCAAAGTGGTTGTGCAAACTCCCGAGCAAGGTTTCCTAGGCGGAAATCTGGAACTCGAACTCATCCAGCGTGAGCTGATCACAGGACACATCACCGCCCTGCCGGTTGCTGCGGTTGCTCGCATCGCGGGTCTTGACGAGCGAATCGATGGCGTCGTCAACTGCGAACTCTCTGCCGCGTTGACGGCGGACCTGTCGGCCATGACGGCTTCGCTGACGGTCGATTCCCCCGCCATCTCGTTGCGTGACGCATCTCTCAAGCAGTTGCATGCAACCCTCCAGATGCGCGATGGACTAGCGAGTGCCGTCGTTACCGGAGCGACGCTTGGAGGTAGCTTGAGTCTGCAGGCCAATGCTGACGTGGAACGCTTGGTGCAGTTGAAACCGGCTGACCTAAGCGTAATCAGCGACCTACCTGTCGATGCGTTGGCAACGGTTCAGGGGATCAGAATGCAAGAGGCGTGGCCCATCATTGGTCAACAGGATCAGCTGCGTCCGCTGCGAGGAACACTGTCTGCCACGTTTGAACGCGGCGCCGCGGAGCAAGCCGCAGGCAACATCGCCGTGGGGCAAGTTAGTATTCACGATATGCGCTGGAACAACGAACTGTGGTCAAATCAAATTCGAGCAGACATCGAATTGAGTGACCGTCTCGCTGAAGTCCGCCGAGTGTCGGGGCAGTTTGCGGGTGGTCGCATTAACGGTCGCGGCAAAGTGACGCTAGACGATTCAAGAAATGGTTCTTTTGAGTTCTCGGCCAATCGAGTGTCATTGAGTAGGGCGCTGGTTCCACTTGCCAGCCGCGGTGAACTTGCGGATGGCATGGTGAGCATGCGCATCACCGGGCGTTTGGGAAATCATCCCTCGGGACGCGCAATCGTGCTCATGGACCGCGGCACCGCGGGTCCGATTGCCTTGGCAAACGTTCGTGTCCCAATCGATTGGTCGCTCGATCCGCGAGCGAGTACGGTTCAATGGAGTACGACGAACGCGAGTATCGAACTGGGCGGCGGGCGTGTCGTCACCAACGCCAAAGGACGTTGGAATGGAAAGCTCGATATGAACATGATGGCGTCAGCCCGACGAGTGGACACGAGCCGAATTCTTGCAGCGCGAACGTCGCCAGGCACTGGCTATTTGGATGGAACAGTGAGGCTGAACGCTCGGCAGGCATTGTCAGCAAACGACTTCAATGGTGTTTTCGACGCGACTCTGACTGACTCTAGTTCACTACAGTTTCCTGTAATCAGTGATCTGACGAAATTCCTCAAGACGGTTCCTTCCACAACCTCGTTCGACGAAAGCCGCGCTCAAGGCCGTTTTGGCAACGGCATGGTGCACCTCGATCGAGTCACACTAGCCGCCGCAAACGTACAAGTTCTCGCTGAAGGAACCGCGACGCTACAAGGGCGACTGAATCTTGAAGTCATGGCTAGGACCGGGGAGACCGGTCCGGCCGACAAGCTCCTGGAACTAGCCGACTCGCCATTGTTGGCTGCGGCGCCGACTCCTGTTGCCTTGGTGGCCAAGGCAAACACCGCGCTAAAAGATCGCGTCGTCCATTTAAGGATCGGTGGCACGGCGACAAGTCCGATGATTCGCTTGGAACCCGGTCGCCAGATCGGACAAGATGCGATTAAGTTTTTCGTGAACCAGGCAATTGCCTTTAGGGACAAAAATGATGAATTGTCATTTCGGTAAACGAGCGAATCTGGCTGCGATCATCGCACTTGGCATTTGCCTTTCGATGGTCGCATCGCTTGGTTGTTCCACCGCAAGTTCGCTAGGACTACCGGTCGCATCCGGCCCTTACAAGCTGTTGGCGGCAGCCGGCAAGATTCGGAATACGACCGGTCACGCGGACGACGTGCCCAACGAAACATCGAAGTCAGTTCAAGTCGCGCACCGTGTCGAGCCGGGAGATGTGCTGATCGTTGAACCGTCCGATTTTGACTCGCCAATTCGTTTTCCAAGCGACCAAACTGTACAGGCCGACGGCACGATCGATTTGGGACACTATGGACGCGTTCAAGTCGCGGGGCTCACACTTGACGAAATCAAACAGCGCGCCGAAGTACGAGTGGCGGCTAACTTCGATGTTCACGAACGTGACGTGACACAAGCGTCGTACAACGGACGCGATTCGAATTCAGCACCGGTCGACACCAGTCTTTCAGTTCGACTAGTCAGCGATGAGAGTTCACTAGTCTACGTACTGGGAGAAGTAAACGCGCCTGGATCTTATCCGATCGTCGGACGCGAAACCGTGCTTGACGAACTTATCGCCGCCGGTGGACTTACCGAACGAGCTAACGAACACAAGATCATTCTCACACGCCCGGCTTCTCCCGATATGCCGAGACAAATCTATCCAATCTGCTATCAACAAATCGTGCAACTTGGTGACACGTCGACGAATTATCAAGTCAAACCGGGTGATCGAATCTACATTCCGAGCATGACGATGCTGGAGGATATCCGCCAGTCGGTCCAATTCAAGGAACGCAGTTGTCCGCATTGTCGAGATTTTTCGCCGTAACAGACCAACATCCGAATTGAGGAAGCGAGTGTTGAACTCAATAGTTCAGCATTCCGTCCAACAATTGGCTCCAGCCTTGTTGCGACTCCGTACAGCCAACAATCGGGAGCCTGCTGCTATGCCGTTAATTCAGGCTTCCGGCAACAGCTTCGTCCGCTGTCGATTCGACGCGACCGCCGCCGCAACCGCAACCTGCCAATCGGATGCAACTTGCCTAATTGCCTCAGCGATATAGCCGCCGTCGACAAACGCTTTTACTAGGTCAGATGAATTGAACTCGCCATCGCAGTTCCAATCTCCATCGGCCCAGCCTGAATTGTCGACGAGATCGTCTTCATACTGTCCGGCCAAGAAAACGAGGACTAAGTCCGACGAATTGAAGGTACCGTTCAATTCCGCGTCGCCGTAGTATGATCCCGCCAGGACCTTGATCAAATAGTCATGGTCTAGCATCGTCACTTCACCATCGCCATTTAAATCGTAGCGAAGGTCGAGATTGTCGTTGCGAACCGCCGTGCACAGCAAATCGACGTCATGAGCCGTCAGCGAGCCATCGGCGTCAAAATCCCCCGCAGATCCACCGGAGATACGAGTGGTGGCATCGGCGGAAATCGGTTGTAGTTCTCGATTGCCGACGGCATCCACGGCCACACTGTAGAAGGCGTACGTATGTCCCGGTTGCCCGATGAACTGCGCGACGCCGCTCGGTTCACTTACAACCACAAGCTGGTACGGACTACCATTATCCGAAGCGTAGATGTCAAAGTATGCAATTCCAGACCCATTGACATCGTCAGCACCGCTGACGAGTAGATCGATCGATGTCGTGTCCGTCGTCGTAGGCAGTGATGCCACCTGACTGCTGGGACGCCCGCCATCGAGCGTGTTGAAGACAGGCGGCGTATTGATCGCGTCATTGACGTCAAACACGATTGCCGCTGCCGGTTCGAGTCGCGTGCCGGTGGGCAGTCCGGAGATGGGCCGGACGAAGTACGACACAAAGCCTTCTCCTTGCGGCGATGTGACGTTGGGCGGCAAGAACCCGTCCAGAGCACCCGGTGGGTAGGAGCCGGTGTAGGGATCGACACTCGTGAAGGTCCACACGATCGTGCGCGTTTCCAGGTCTAACGCTGCCGAAAGATCAACACGCAGCGGACTACCATCCGGATTGCGATACTCAATTGACGTTGCGAAGTGCTGCAGTCCCCGCGGTACCTTAACAATGAGGTCGCCGAAACCGATTTGATCGAGCTCGAAGGTCGCCAGATCCACCGTGCCTTCCAACGGATGGGTTACGAAGACTTCCTGAGCCGGCGCCGATGCGGTCTTCAGATTCTCAAAGCGAATCGTGTACGCGAGTAGCTGATTCGCAGCGACGTAATGGGCGTCACCGACACCTGCTGGACCGACGATGTCGTTCGGATCAAACCCGCCGACGGTCGGAATTGACTGCTTGGCACCTGGCCGGTTTGGCTTACTCGGATCCGCGGGAGCGACGATCGCGCAGTTCGCACCCACACCACCGCCGTTGTCCCCCGCGGCACCGCTTTGTGCGTTCGGTGTGTCGCCCAACTGCTTGCCCGTAGGTATCGAAATGGGCGGCGTTTTGTCCCAGCCAAATATCCGACACAGCAGCGCCATGAGGCCGTTGCCGCCATAGTTTAGACAAGGATCCTTGGCTGGACTTGGATCCAGCCCCAGCGGGTCGGTCTGATTGAGCGGACTATTCCCGACGTAGCGTCGCAGATTCGGATCGCCAGCGGATAGTCCCGCTGGATCTGGCGAAACGAACTGCCCTGAAGCCGGACTGTAGTTGCGGAAGCGCATATCCAGCAAGCCATCGCCGTGGGCCTGCACACCGAACTGCCCCGCGAATTGAAATGGATTGGCAACTCCGGCAGCAATGATCTGCGTTTCACCAAACGGCAAGTAACTGTACCGATTGATGTAGCGGCCTAGTTCATCGGTCATACCGACCGTATTCTGACTGGCATCAAAGTCATAATACGACATTTGTCCCGCCGCATCGACTTGACCGACGAGCCCATACTCGAACGACTGAACATAGCTGGTGAGCCGAGCGCCGTCGGCATCGTTCTCCGCTGCGACACTCCACACATTGAGTGGGTCCAACAACAAATAAGTCGTCTCGCCATCTCTCGTGATCGTATCACGTTGGCCTAGTGCGTTGTACGTGTACGCAATCTCTAGCTCGTCACTCGATACGCGAATCAATCGATTCTCTGCATCATATTCGTAGTTCATGGTTCTATCCGTACTTGCTGCGGCCTGCAAGTTTCCATCAGCGTCATAATTCAGGCGTAAGTCGCCGATTGATGTGTAGGCATTGAGCGGATCGGCTGCATAGGTCGTCGTTGTGCCGGCGCGAGTTTCCGAAATTCGGTTCCCCGCCGCGTCGTATGCATATTGGATGACTTGGTTGTCTGGCAGTGTAACCACGATCAACTGCCCCGCCGCGTCATACGTGTAATGCGTTGTGCCGTCGAGTGTCGCGGGATCGGCATCCAAGAGCGTCATCGAATCGCGCTGACCGAATCCATCGTACGTGTATCGATAGTTGGAATTCAAAGCTCCGCCAGGAGCATAATTAGCGAGTTCAATCAGTTGGCCTGCATCATAGGTGTACGTGGTAAACGTGCCGTTGCCGTTGTTCCGTTGCGTCAACAGGCCGTCGTCGTCGTATACGTAGCTAACCAGCATCGCGCCGCCGACGTCCTTGAGTGTCGCCAGCCGGCCGAGCTCATCATACGAATAGTTGACTTCAAAACCGGTATTGTCGACCCTACGAGTCCGCTGCCCTACGGTGTTGTATTCAAACTGCAGGTAGGATCCATTCGCGTAAGTAATCCGCCGAATTGTGTCGAGAGAATTGTAATCCAGCAGGATCGTCTGACCGGCGCGAGAAGCACGAATCAAGCGCCCTGCATTGTCGTATTCGTACGTATCGACAGTACCGTCGGCATTCGTCTTCGATGACAGCCGACCGTTATCATCGCTGTTGAATGTCGTCGTTTGACCGCGCCGATTTGATATCGACATAAGATTACCCAGCTCGTCATAGCTAAGTCGTTCGCTCGAGCCATCGGCGTATGTCGTCGAGATGAGCTGATTCGTTTCGTAAGTGAATTCCGTACGATTCCCCCGTGCATCCGTGTAGTAAATGACATTACCATGCGAATCGTACGCGAAAGTCGTGGTGTGGCCATAAGCGTCGATCACGTTCGCCAGGCGTCCCTGCTCGTCGTACTCCGTTTGAGACACGATCTGTTCGTTCGTCGTGGTTTGAATTGCGCGGCCGAGTTCATCATATTCGTAGCGAGTTTCACTACCATCCGGCGCAATGAGTGACCGCAATCTGAGTTGATCGTCAAATTGATAGGTTGAGCGATTGCCGCTTTGATCTGCGATTGCGAAGCCGCCTTGCGATAGGTATGAGTATGACAATCGCTCCTTGCCGCCGTCACGATTCTCAGCAACGAGTCGGCCCAGGTCATCGTACGTGAACTGCACGTGAGTATCATCGGAGAAGCTGATCTCAGCCAAAGCGTGCTCCTGGAGCGCACCTTGTCCTGAGATGTACGTGTAGTGATGGGTACCAAATCGATCCGTGTAGGCCGTCAATTGGTTGCCGGCAGGATCATAGCTATAGGTTATGTGATGACCGTCGGAATCTGTGAGTTGTGACACGTGTCCGTCAGCGTTGTAGGCAAACGTCACGCCAGGGCCATTGACGACTTGTAGAGCTGAAAGCCGTCCTTGAATGTCGTAACTCGCGTCGACACGACTGCCGGCGGGTCTCACAACGTGAGTCAAGCGACCATTCGTATCGAAATGAATCTCACTTCCGTTCGCTTCGGTTAAGACAAGCGAATTCCCGGATGAGACCAAACTTGAACCGTCAGTGAAAGATGCGTAACTACCGTCTCCTTGCGCAACATAGAGCCGGCGATGAGCGTTGTTGCGAACAAGCACACTGCCATCTGTTTGTCGAAGCGCCCCATAATCCCAGTTAAATGTCCAACCTCGGCCAAAGATGCCGTCTGCATATCGGCCAAAGACGGATTGTTGAAACATGCGCGTGAAGATGAAATCACTACCCGGCGCGGACAAGTGTGCTTCATCGACAATCGAGAGAAAGTCCGCCACAAAGGCGCCGCTAGCTGCGGCGTACTCTAGCTGGAACAGCCGATCAGTATCCGGTGTGTAGATGCCCAACGTACTTAAGTAGGTTGCGTCGTCGGCCAGACGTTGTTGGTACTCACCCAAACTCGTACCAATCTCAGTTTCCAGCGCACTGACAAGCGCGTTCCATGCTTCCTGCGTCACCTCAGGCGGACGTGCAGTCGCGCGGAAGCTCGTCCAATCCATCGCGTCATCCACGTCACTTGTGAATACTTGTACATCGACAGGCACACCAAGTTGAGAGTTGTTGAGGAAGTCAATCTCGATACTCGCGCGTTGGCCTGGCCGCAAGATGCCAGCCGGGCCATCCGGAGAAATGCCGAGGAAAGAAAGGCTATTTCCCTGATAGGTCGGTTGCGAGGGCAGCTTAAACACCGCACCTGTCGCCTCGACGCGCAACAGGGGAGCGACGAGATTCGTATTGCCGGTATTCTCATATTGGATCAGAAGCTTCGCCGCGCGCCCCGCGCGCACGGCAGCGGGGGCAGCGAGATTAACCTGTAATGCATCGTCAACGCGCCGAGATTCGACGGTAACGGCATTGCTGAGGACGACTGTCGCGCGGTGGCTTTCCAATTCGAGGTCGTAAACTCCCGTCGCTTGTCCGTTCAAATCGAAAGTTGCGTAGAGTGTTGTCGTATCCGGCCGCATGATGGAACTTGCCGCAAGGCTGGCCCCGCCGCGTTTCAGCCGCACAATCGAATCTGCTTGAAAGCCCGTTCCATGCAGCTCGAAAGTCACCGGGCCCGTGTTCGCTGCAATTGCAGGCGCAAGCGACTGTATTTCAAAGCCGCCAAGGGTCGGCGTAATTGTGAATGGACTCGCAGCGGCCGCACCAAATCGACTGAGCGCTAAGACGTAATACGTTCCTGGCCGCGTTAAAGGAATCGCTAGCTGCTGGTCCGCACGATTAAACTCACGCGCCGAGACATCAAACTGATAGGCCGTTGGTAATTGCGCAAATCGCGAGTAAAGTTCGACACCACCACTGTTCGCCTGGCTATCCAGCGAAATCGTGAGTGCTTCATTGGCTTCCACGTCGACTCGAAAATATACCGCTTGCCCGGGCGTGAGAAACTGGCCGGCAAACGGTTCATTCAGCGTCAACTCTGGGATCTCGACTTGCAGGGGCGTCGCGGCGGCGGCCACGTTGTTGCTACGAGCCAACTCGCCTGGAATCTGGAAGCGTCGATCGGTTTGAGCGACAACGTAATACTGTCCTGCTGGCACCGCAGCGAGCGAAGTCGTCACCTCTGTTACATAGCTGCCACCCGATGCGAGCCCGCCGTCGTGCGCTGTCGTAGCAAGCAGGATTGCATCTGAGGTTAGTGTTTTTTCTGGCGAAAGATAGATCGCGTCTTGCCACGAACCCGCGACGTCCTGGCCGAGATTTACGACCGTGAAAGAAAAGTCGAGCGCAGCGCCTACATTGGCGTTTCGTGGTGCATTGACCGATTGGACTGCAACATCGACGTTCGGCTGCCAGACACCGAACTGAAATCCGCTGGCAGCTTCGCCCGCAGCTAGATCAATCTGGTAGCTATCGATCGTTGTTAGCCCGTACGATGCTCGTGGGCGCAGGCGAATCGAATACGCTTGCGATGGCAACCCGACAAAGCGGTAGTTACCCGCCGCGTCGGTTTGCACGATTCGTTCGCCCTCGTCGTACTGATGGTTATCGTTCGCGTCGACGTACACAGTCCAATGAGCCAGACCTGCTTCATCAAGATCGCGAGTGCCATTGTTGTTTAGATCGTCAAACACGCTGCCGCTGATGCTGGCTGTTCCTTCATGCGTGTAAACGAAGATGTCAGCGGAATGATTTCGATCCTTCTGTATCAATTGATCACTCGATGATCCGAAGAAGATCTCACCACGATCGGTTACTACCGGACTGACGCGCGCTGGCGTGGTTCCGGCTCCCTGCCCCGTGCTGAATGTTCCGGTGTTGGTATAGTCGATGAGTGATGTTGTCGCTGTGGCAAAATCATATACGTAGAAGGCACGTGTCGAATTCGCCTGCGTGAGTGGGCTAAACTCGTCAATCAAGTCTGTCGCGCGCGACTCGAATGCCAAGTAGCGGCCGTTGGGACTCAACTGCGGATTTGTGAGAAACGTATTGATCAGATTTCCGGAGTCGCTGTCGCCGGGTGCAGTTCCTGCTGCGTTGGTGGTGAGCATCGTAGTCACACCGGAATCCAAGTCGCGAACATACATCTGAGCGCGGGCATTGCCACCCAACGAGGTGAGATTCGAGGCGAACTGGCTTTGAAAGATCACGAATCGGCCATCCTCACTAATGATTGGATTGCTCGATGAATGATTTGCTTCGACATTTCCCGTGACCGCGGCACTGACCAACGTCGTCGTTTTGGTGTCTAGATCTCGCACGTAGATCTGAGTCCACGCGTTGGCCTCGGCTGCCGGGACGACATCGGGGGCACTCGACGAAAATGCCACGTATCTGCCATCAGCGCTGATCGTTGCTGGATGAGCGTCAGTACCGGAAATTCCCGCAGCCGCATTGCCTTGCGGGTTCGCGCTAACGAGTTCAACTTGGTTTTTGTTGCTACCCGTGAGATTGTAAGCATACACGTCCACACGATCGTTCGTATCCGTGGAGTTTGCCACCATCGCCCCACTACTAACTTGGTAAGTAAACAGCAGTCGATTGCTGCTCGCGCTAAATCCCAGGATATCGGGGAAGATGCCTGCGACATTCTGCGCGCCGTCCAGCGTCTGATTCACCAGATATGTGGCGTGAGTGTGACGATCGTGCACATAGATGTTAAGTCCCCCAGAGATCGTGACACCTTCAACCAAATCTTGGGCAAAACTTAGAAAAGCCACGTAACGACCGTCCGGACTGATCTGCAGTGTCGTTGGGCTGCCGTCGATTTGGCTTCCTGATGTGCTATTGGCGCTAGCAGTTCCGCTCGAGTTAATGCTAATCAGCTCAGTTGATTCCAGCCATAAATCACGCACGAATACGTCGACCATAGCGGCACCGGGCGCAGGTGCGATGCCCGGGACGAGATCGCAGAAGCTGGCAAACGCCACATAGCGGCCGTCGGCACTCAACGACGGGTTGCTGCCATTAACGCAATTGCCGCCAGTGGCATCCTTGCTCACCAATTGAGTCACACCGGTGCGACGATCGTAGACAAACGGTGTGATTTGCGGAAATGGAATACTCTCAGTCGGTGTGATATCCGAGCCGAGCGCTACGTCGCCTTGTTCAGCAGTGTAAGCAACAAACCTGCCATCACGACTGACCGAACGTAGCGCTCCACCGAAATTGCCCAGTCGCGGCAGAGAGAACTCGGCATCCAGTTTCGTGACGAGCTCTGTTGTCTGCTCGTGTACGTCACCTAGATAGACATCGTACCGACGATTACTGTCATCAAAGACCAGGTTCGAGGCCGTACTTTCAAAGGCAACGAATCGGCCGTCGCGACTCATCGACAACCCCAAATGATAGGTGGGATCAGCAGCGGTGTAGGAGTTAGCATTTCCCAAGTGGATTCCATCAATCGAGTTGCTCACTGCCCGCGTAACGCTCGTCGAGAGATCGCGCACAAAGACATCAACTGTCGACTGGTCGTCAACTTTTCCGCCAACCAAATCAATCGCCATGCTGTGAAATGCCACGATGGTCCCGTCCGGCGAAATGGCAGTTGGGAGTCGCGATTCAAATACGCCGCCCGGCTGCGCACCAGCCGCTGTACCCGCCGCGTTTACACTCACAAGAATTGTCTGATGCTCGGTCAGGTCGCGGACATAAACGTCGCTCCGGTTGTTCGAGTCTAAGGACGACAGGTCGTTCGCTCGACTAGTGAAGACAACGCGAGTGCCATCAGGAGTGATCGATGGCGCCGTTCCTTCTCGACCCTGGATTCCATCGGTATGCAGACTGACGAACGAAGTGATGCCCGTCGCCATGTCCCTCACGTAGGCCGCACTCCCCAGAACGGGCGCATTGACAAGATTCGTGGCATTCCCATAAAAGGTTACAAATCTGCCACCGTCGGAAATCGCATTTGGCGTGACGTAAGAATGGCCGTTCCCACCAACTCCGCCAAGATAGTCGATTGACACCAGCGTCGTTGTCTTGAGTTGACGATCACGCAAATAGATCTGGTCGATTCCATTGTTGTCTAGATTGACCAAGTTAGTTGCCGAACTGCGAAACGCAACGAAGCGTCCATCGGGACTAATTGAGTTCTCGACGTCGGGAATGGCAGATGACGCCCCGGTTCCTGCGCTATTGATCGAAACCATTTCGATCTGGCGAGATTGCACATCCCAAGCGTAAAGTTGCCCGACACCTCCTCCCAGTCCGTCGACTAAGTCGGCTGCGTTGCTGCGGAATAGAATCGCACTGCCATCGCGACTAATCTTCGGATAGTCGGACGGTCCAGCGCCACCTTGATTCGCGGCCGCATAGTTCGCGCTAACCAGATACGTGGTCTGTGACTGCAAGTCCCGCAGATATATGTTCGTGATGCCGCCGAACCCGGGAACGTAGCCTTCGACCAAGTCCACTGCCTGGCTGACGAAAACGACGAATCGTCCATCTTCACTGATCATCGGCGCCGAGGAATTCTGGAAGCTCGTACTCGTATTTGAACCACTGGCAGTACCTGAGGAATTGACACTGATCAAGGACACATCATTTGTGGCGCGATTGTAAAGGAATACATCGGAAGCCCCATTAAAATCGTTCGCAACCAAATCGTCTGCCGTACTTGTGAACGCAACAAGCTGTCCATCGCCAGAGATCGAAGCATTACTACTCACTCCGTTTGCCGAAACGCCGGAGAAGCTGGGGTCGGACCACGTGAGCGGCGAGATCGCCAGCATCCGCCGAGACTCCAATCGCTCAAGCGAGCTTCGCCCCAAGCTAATGCGTTGACAACCGTGGCCGCGAAGACTGCGCACGTTGTGAATTCGACGACGGCGGGCGAAGTTCATTTTGGCACCTCTCGGGGATGCGGCGGGCTAGTACATTTGAATGAAGCATTTCAGCAAATACGGCTTTCGATTTGCCAACACCAACTTAGGGTGATGCAAACTTGCGAGATCGCGGCGAGCGGACAGTCTTCGCAGCGTCGAATTTAATCCGACCTGAGAGCGTAGACAAAATGAATATTTGGTGGTCAGGACCAGAAATTGTCAAAAGTCGGTGGAAGAGCTGCTCGGTTAACGTGGTGATGGGGATAGCACGCTGAAGTGTTAGCTAGCGTATTGCCAATTCGTCCACCGTGCACATGGGTTCGTGCAATTTGCTGCGACGTTGACTACGCTTAACACTCTGCCGCTTCCCAACAGACCGCAGATAGATTCATTAATAGTATGAAATCGACAAGACATTGCTTTCTGTTCGCAATCGCCGTCTTTGCCTGGATGGGCAGCGGTTCGATTCACGCCCCCCGTCTCACTGCTGACGATCGTCCCAACTTCATTCTGCTAATGGGCGATGATCATGGCTGGGATGAGGTGGGGTACAATGGCCATCCGCATGTGCGTACGCCTGTGCTCGACGAGATGGCGGCGACTGGCCTGCGGTTCGATCGTTTCTACGCGGCTCATCCCTCTTGTTCGCCGACGCGTGGCAGCGTGATGACGGGGCGACATCCCAATCGATATGGGACTTTCGCGCCCGGCTACTCGATTCGGCCGGAGGAAATCACGGTTGCTAAACTGCTCCAAGACTCAGGCTACGTGTGTGGTCATTTCGGCAAGTGGCACTTGGGACCAGTCAAAGCGAGCTCACCTACCAGTCCGCTCGCGATGGGTTTTCACGAGGCCCTGTCACACGACAACTTTTTCGAACTCAATCCCTGGCTCTCGCACAATGGTGGTCCGCCACAACAGTACGCGGGCGAGAGTTCACAGATTATCGTCGATCAAGCGATCGCGTTTCTACAAACGGCCAAGCAACAAGACCAACCGTTCTTGCTGGTTATCTGGTTCGGCTCGCCGCACGAACCTTATAGCGGCTTGCCGGCAGACTTGGCGCTGTACGACAACCTCCCGGCGCAGTATGAGCAACAACAAGTCGCGTTGACATCAAATGAGACCGGCCGCCCCACCAAGAGATCGCGGCGTGCAGTTCTTCGCGAGCGGTACGCAGAAATCACCGCCATGGACCGCAGCATCGGCACACTGCGGACGTGGCTCACTAATAATCACTTGCGGGACAACACGCTCGTTTGGTACTGCGGCGACAATGGAACGTCCGCCGATGGGATCGTGACTTCGCCGTTTCGCGGCCAGAAGGGCAATCATTACGAAGGCGGCGTGCGAGTGCCTGGCATCATCGAATGGCCACACGCAATCAACCAACCACGTGCGACCGACGCCAACACCGTGACGAGTGACATCTTGCCGACACTCTGCGATCTCGCGAATATCCCCCTGCCCGCTCGCCCGCTTGACGGGATCAGTTTGCGAGCGATCTTCGAACAGCCAATGTGGGAGCGCCCCAAGCCAATCTGCTTCTGGACGTTCAATTCAACGCTCGACAAACAACGCGAGCCGTACCTGACTCCGGATGATCAACGCGGCACAACTCCACTCGTCAAGCTGATAGGCAATCTGAAGACGCGCAACTTCAGCAACTACCGCCATCCAATTGTTCGAGATACCGACACGAGCGGCACGCGCGTGATTCTCGACAATCGCTTCAAGCTGATCGTAACTGGACACGGAGACAACACCACTCGCGAACTGTACGATGTGCGCAAGGACGCCGCCGAACAATCCAATTTAGTGGATCGCCGCGCTGAAGTCGCAGCACAGCTCGCCAGTCAACTCGAAGCATGGCAACACTCCGTGCTGAACAGCCTAACCGGCGCGGACTACGAAGAGTCGGCTCAATAACTTGGGAGTGCTGAGCGACGCGTGCAAGTGCGCCGAAAGTCGCTAGCCGCGGTTATCGGCGCTGGAAAATCGTAAACGGGGCAGAATCGACGCTAACGCGTTACGGCGAACTCCTTGGCAGCAAGCTTAAATCGATGACGATCTCTTCGCCAAGCCACGAAATCCGCTGAGTTACTGCTTCGGCATCAATTCAAGCAAAGCCAACACGGTCGCTTCGACGCCTGCTTTGATGGATGGCTCGGGTGAGATCTTGAAGAATGGCGAGTGGTGGGAAGGCACCTTCGCGCCACCTGCATCTTCGGCATCGATTTCCGCTTTCGGCGTGCCGCCCACCGAGAAGTACACGCTCGGAATCGGCGGATCGGTTGTGAAGAACGGAAAGTCTTCGGCGCCCATCCCCTTATTGTGTTTGGCCACAAACGCGTCATCCATCATGATCTGTTCGCCCATCTTGTCGGACCACACTTTGCGAAGTCGCCGCGCAAGATCGGCATCGTTGACGGTCGGCGGCGTCGATTCCGACAGCTTGACTTCCGGCAGTTTGTCTTCAGGCAAGCCGGCAGCGCGCCCCAAGTTTTCAGCTATTCGCTTGATGCCATCCAAGAGCAGCTTGCGAGTTTCCGGGCTCGTGTTGCGCACCGTCAACTGAAGTACGGCGCGATTCGAAATGATGTTGTGCTTTGTGCCTGCGTGAAACGAGCCGACGGTCACCACACCTGCGTCGCGAGGCGGTAGTTCACGCGAGACAAGTGTCTGCAGCGCGAGAACGATTTGCGCGCCGAGTACGATCGGATCCTTGCCTTGATGCGGGGACGCTCCATGCGTGCCAACACCGTGCACAATGATGTCGACAGCATCAGCGCCGGCATACGGACTGCTTTCTGATACCGCGAGTTTGCCCGCTTCGCCCCCTGCCCACACATGGAAGGCCAGCGCGTAGTCCGGCTTGCCAAAACGGCGCCACAAATTATCTTGCATCATCGCGTGCGCACCCATGACGCGCTCTTCGGCAGGCTGTCCGATCAACATCAACGTGCCTGACCATTGATCACGAATCGCCGCCATCCGCCGCGCTGTTCCCACGAGTGACGTGATGTGGACATCGTGTCCACAAGCGTGCATCACGGGCACGACTTCGCCCGTGATCGGGCTTTCCTGTCGGGCCTTCGATGCGTTAGGCAATCCCGACATCTCTTCGACGGGGAGCCCATCCATGTCCGCACGCATCATCACCATGGGCCCCGCTCCGTTCTCCATGATCGCAACCACGCCCGTCCCGCCTACGCCTTCGCGAACTCGAAAGCCAGCGTCACGGAGCTCCTTGGCCAGCCGCGCCGCCGTCTCCGTTTCCATCATCGATAGCTCGGGGGTACGATGCCAATGGTCGAACAGCGGCCACAGATGACTCGTGTAGTCGGCATCAATCGCACGACTCAAATCTGACGGACTTTGCGCACAAAGTGTAACCGAAAGAGAAAGCGTCAGCAGAAAGACACTGACCGAGCAGAGGTTCTTCATGATTCGATATCCATCGCGTTCGGTGCCCCTCGACCAGCGGCTTGCCCGTGACCAAGTGACACAGTTGGATCAAAGTAGCGAGTCACATCAAACGTCACCACCTAAACGCACTGCGACGAGTGGATCAGGCGCGTGCCAACCTCAGTTGGCCCCGTGCGGAGATTATACGGATCAACGCTGCGACTCGCACGCCTGCAGTTGGGTTCATTAAGATTTCTTGCCAACTCGGCTGTGACACGACCGACGATTGTCGGACATGTTGAGCCTCCTGCTCTACTGCTCTACTCTCTCCCGCGCGTGCTTGATGCAATGGCGCTCCGAAGCCAACAGCGCGTTAAGCTGCTCCTGCGGCGGGAGCTCAAGAAACACTTCTCCGTGGTCGACTTTGACGGGGAAGACTTTGAGCGAATAGCCTTCGCCAGCGAGATTCTTGCCGGTGCGCAGTGAGAACGGCTTCTTGTGTAGCGGGCAGGCAACTTTGGGTTCATCACCCGAGTCACCGATGATGCCACGTGAGAGGACGAACGCATTCATATGTGGACACATGTTTTGGCACGCATACCATTCGCCGCGTGCCGCGAAATTGTAAACGGCGATCTGTACTTCGCCATACTTGATCGTCGATCCGCCGTTCGTTGGAAAATCATCGACGTAGCCGACGCGTACCCATTTTGATTTGTTTGTCCTCTCAGGTAGCGAGGCCGACTGCGTCGGTGCGGACACGGCAACGTCCGAGGTCTCGACTCCATTCGCATTTGCAGAAACGTCATGAGTAGCGGCGCTGCCATCCGGCAACGTCAGAGGCACGACGGGCATACCGCCGCGAGGCCAATCCGCTGGGCGATATTGGTCACGTTGCGCAATGAATTCGATGGACGGCTGATGATCATCGGAATTGACGAACTGTCGGAAACGTCGTTGCTTCTCTGGATCGTTGACCACTTCCGCCCATTCGCATTTGTACGTGGCTACAAGATACTGCATTCGACTGTCAAGTTCGTCGCAAATACCAAGTTTGTCATCGATGATCACTTGCCGCAAAGCTTCGACGCCGCCTTCATAGTTGTCAAGCCACGTCGCGGTGCGTGTTAGCTTGTCCGCAGTGAAGATGTAGTACATCATGATGCGATCGATGTAGCGTATCGCGGTGTCCTCGTCCAAGTCAGCGGCAAACAGATCGGCATGTCGCGGTTTCGCTCCGCCATTGCCTCCGATATACAGATTGTAGCCGTTGTCGGTGGCGATTAGGCCAAAGTCCTTGCTTTGAGCTTCCGCACATTCGCGCACACAGCCGCTGACCGCCATCTTCATCTTGTGTGGTGCGCGAATGCCGCGATATCGTTCTTCCACGCGAATCGCAAAGCCGACACTGTCTTGAACTCCGAAGCGACACCACGTCGAACCGACGCAGCTTTTGACAGTACGCAACGCCTTGCCGTACGCATGACCACTTTCAAACCCCGCTTCGATCAGGTCTTTCCAGATATCAGGCAATTGATGAACCTGAGCACCAAACAGGTCGATGCGCTGACCGCCGGTAATCTTGCAGTAGAGATTGTACTTCTTGGCGACATTGCCAATCACGATTAGCTTGTCAGGAGTGATCTCGCCGCCAGGCACGCGCGGCACCACGCTGTAGAGCCCGCCACGCTGGATGTTCGCCAGGAAGCGGTCGTTGGAGTCTTGCAGCGTTTCATGATCAGCGTCAACCACGCAATCATTCCAGAGACTAGCAAAGATCGACGCGGCAGTCGGTTTGCAGATCTCGCAACCATTGCCGGTCCCATGTGACTCAAGCAGTTCGTCAAACGTCTTGATCTCTTTGATCTTGATGATGTCGAACAGTTCTTGTCGCGAATAGGCAAAGTGCTCGCACAGATTGTTATTCAGTTCAACACCGGCCTTGGCCATTTCCGCCTTGAAGATGTCGGTGACCATCGGCATGCAACCGCCGCACCCCGTGCCGGCCTTGCTGCAAACCTTGACGTCAGCCAACGATGTTAGCCCTTCCTCGTTAATCGCTCGACAAATGTCGCCTTTGGTCACATTGTTGCACGAACACACTTGAGCATCATCGCTCATTGCATCCACACCGCCCAAAGCCGCCGCGACACCTCCGCTGGGACCACCGATTAGCTGATTGGGATCGCACGGCAACGAATCGCCTGACTTGGCAAGAATGGACAGCATGCCATAGTCGGACGCATCGCCTACCAGGATGCCACCAAGCAGCCGAGTTCCTGCGTGATCGAAGAATAGCTTCTTGTAGATGCCGCCAAACGGATCTTCGTAGACCAAAGGCGCGGACTGATCGAGCCCCAGTTCGTACTGGCCGAAGCTGGCGACTTCGACACCCATTAACTTCAACTTCGTCGACAAATCGGCGCCGACGAACTTTCGTGAAGCGCCGCACAGATTGTCGGCGACGATATCGGCCATTTCCCAACCGGGGGCAACGAGCCCGTAGACGAAGCCGTTATGCAACGCCACCTCACCGATCGCATACATATCGGGATCAGACGTGCGCAGTTCGTCGTCAATCCGCACGCCGCCGCGTTCGCCAACGTCGATGCCACAGTCTCGCGCCAGTTCGTCGCGGGGACGAATGCCCGCAGACACAATAATCATGTCGACATCCAACTGGGTGTCGTCGGCGAACTTCAGACCTTCCAGCTTGGATGTGCCCAGCACTTCCTTTGTGGCTTTGTTGAGATGAACTTGCACGCCCAGCGATTCGATCTTTCGTACAAGAATTCGCGACCCCGCATCGTCGATTTGGCGCGGCATCAGGCGAGGCGCAAACTCGACAACGTGAGTTTCCAGCTCGAGATCGTAAGCCGCTTTAGCGGCTTCAAGCCCCAACAGACCACCGCCGATCACCGCACATCGTTTTGCTTGGCGTGCGTAGTCGATGATCTTTTCCAAGTCGTCGATCGTGCGATACAAGAACACACCGCGACTGTTGATCCCTGGTATCGGTGGCACAAAAGGTATCGAACCCGTCGCGAAGATTACCTTGTCATACTTCGTGACGATGCCCTTAGCGGATACGACGGTGCGTCGCTTGCGATCGATCTTCGTCGCCCGATCTCCAATATGCAGTTCGACCCCCTTCGCCTCATACCACTCCTTACGCGCGATCATCAACTTTTCCGCGTCGCGATGGACGAAGAACGACGTCAAGCCGACGCGGTCATACGCGGCCCGCGCTTCTTCACAGTACGTAACGATGCGATACCGGTTGTCCAAGTCGTAGTCGAGCAACCGTTCGACAAACCGGTGCCCCACCATGCCATTACCAATGACAACGATCGTTTGCTTCTGGTGCATGCGTTACTCCACGTCCCGCCAGACTGACGTCGAGACGGCAAGCTGTCGGCGCGTAACATCGCCGGAGCTGTCTCGGTCATTGAATTCCGCCACGGGCATCAACTGCGATCAGAGTGCGTAAGTAGATATTTTGACGCGATCGCGCGCCGCCTACCCGACGACCGCGAAGCAATCGGCGCGCCGATGGGCAAAGTTTGACCAACGGCATCTACTGGGGCGACATTTCGCTGCAAAAGCGTGTAATTAGGCACGCTACGCAGCGGCCCGGCGAAAAAGGCATGCTTGCCACGTCAGCAGTGGCTGCCCAGAAACCACGCGGTGGTCGAGTGGGCATGGCGGCGCTGCGCGAATTCGAGTCCCTGAACGTGCACGGTATTTAATTGAACGGTCGGCAAGCGCCTTCCAGCAACGGTCGGCGACATCCGAGTCTGCCGCAAATGTCGTTGCCGTCCCTGCGCGAATGCACCCATGCAGCGAACTGCGGCTGGCGTCTAGTGGCACTCGGTTTCGATGTGCGCTGCTGTTCCCCCTCCCGCAATTGAC
>JAGQPK010000189.1 GCA_020426755.1 Planctomycetales bacterium | reverse complement strand
GCGAGAGGGGAGCCTGAGTCTTCCACTTATTATTGAAATCGACATTGACGCTCGGCTAGAAAACGACATTGAGCTTGGCATCGAAATGGCATGGCAATTCGGCCTTGAAATCTAAACTGAGTGCCATTGGGCGTTAGCCGCGGTTCTCGTGGCGATTGAGGAATGATGATTTTTGATTTTTGAATGATGAAGGTGCTCAAAAACGGGGTCTTCTTTCCCTTCCTCAATCAGAAATCCGAAATCAATCTCAGCGTCAGGACATAACCGACGCTGGCGCGTTGCGGCGAACTAAGACGCATCCCCTGCCCTGCCGCGCGCTGCTGGCGTACACTGACCGGATGACCGCGAATTCCGCATCCGTCGCACTAGCCGACTCGACTAGCACGTCAACTCAATCACCTGTCCGCGAAATCGAACGGGCCACTCCGCCGCGGCGCGAGGCGATTCTTACAGCGTGCTGTTTGACCTCTGGTCTGGCAGCGATGCTGCTCAATCACCAGCTCGGACGTAGCTCGCCTTGGACCTTGGCGGCTTGCATCGCGGCCTATTTCTTTGGTGGCGTGGGACCGACGATCAGCGCGATTGCGGCGCTTCGTGAGCGGCAGCTTAACGTTGACTTGTTGATGATTCTGGCTGCGCTTGGTGCAGCAGTGATCGGCGATTGGCTCGAAGGCGTTGTGCTGCTCTTTCTCTTCTCACTGAGCGGTACGCTGGAAGCCTTTGCCATGTTCCGCACCACGCGTTCGATCGAGTCGCTCGTGCAGTTGCGACCGCACGAAGCGACTCGCGTCGACACGGCGGGAAAGGAGACGCGGATTCTGGTCGAGGATCTCCACGTCGGGGACATCGTGCGTATTCGTCCCGGCGAAAGGTTTTCGGTGGATGGTTGCGTGATCGACGGGGAAACCTGGGCGGACGAATCGACGTTGACTGGCGAGAGCGATCGGATCCATAAGCCGCTTGGCTCGAACGTTTTCGCAGGGACGATCAACGGCAACGGCAGTGTACTGGTGAAGATGACGAAGGCGGTCGCCGACACGACGTTGGAGCGGATTGTTAATCTGGTACATGAAGCTCAGGCCGAGAAGACGCCGACGCAACGTTTCGTGGAATCTTGGCAGCGGCCTTATGTCATCGGGGTGTTGTTGGCGGCGATCCTCGTGCTGCTCGGAGCGCGATGGTTCCACACTCGTAGTTGGCATGACGCGTTCTATCACGCCATGGTGTTGCTAGTCGCATCTTCCCCTTGTGCGGTCGTCGTTAGTTCTCCTGCCGTGATGTTATCGGCTATCGCGCGTGCGGGACGTCACGGCGTGCTCTTCAAAGGTGCGCGCCACGTCGAAGCACTAGGTGAAGTCGACGTGATCGCCTTCGACAAGACGGGCACCGTGACGTTGGGTAAGCCGGCCGTCACGGGGCTGTGGGTCGGTGACGGTGTCGATGCGACGCGACTCCTGGCCTACGCGGCAACGGTTGAGCAGCGGAGCGAACATCCATTAGCCAAACCAATCATCGAAGAACTCGAGCGACGCGGCGGTTCCCTGCTGACTGGACCGCTAAATGAATTCCACAGTCATGCTGGCTTGGGCGTACATGCCCGCGTGGATGGTGTTTGGGTCGGAGTTGGACGGGAGAATCTCTTCGAGTCACACGAGATGTCCTTGCCGCCTGATTTGGTTCAGCATGCGACCGAGCTGCGCGAAGCGGGACAGACGGCGTTGTTGGTGCTGACGAATCAACCGAACCTGTATGGTGTGATCGCTGTCGCCGATCAACCGCGCAAGGAATCGCGCCAGGCATTGGAGTCGCTCAAGCGACTGGGGTTGAAGCGCACGATCATCCTAACCGGTGATCATGAACGAGTTGCTGCGGCAGTTGCCAATGAACTGGGCGCGGACAAGTACTACGCCGGTTTGATGCCGGAGCAGAAAGTGCTTGAACTACGGCGACTGGCGGATGCTCATCATCTGGTGGCGATGGTCGGCGATGGCGTGAACGACGCGCCGGCTTTAGCAACCGCGCGGGTGGGCATCGCGATGGGCGGCGGTGGGACCGATGTTGCCTTGGAAGTTGCGGACGTCGTGTTGATGCGTGATGATTTGCGCGCGCTGCCGCTGGCGGTTTGGATCAGCCGCCAAGCACGTCGACGAGTTCGTCAGAACATGACGTTTGCCTTCAGCATGATCGGCCTGCTGGTGCTCGGTTCGTTCGTCAACTTACCGCTCTGGTTGGGAGTGCTCGGTCACGAAGGCAGCACGGTCCTAGTCGTCTTCAACGGTTTGCGGCTGCTGTGGGAGAAGCCCGACTCGCGGCTGTAGCGCTGTAGTTCGCTGCAGCGTTTTAGTTCGCCGCAACGCATTAGCGTCGGTTCTGTCCTGGCGCTGAATCAGCGCGCTGCGAGAACCGCGGCTGGCGCCTTTCGGCGAACCGATCGCTCGGGCCAACGACTATCGGCACTCAGTTGAGATCAGATGTGCCGTTCCCCCTCCCGCAATTGATTCTCAACTATCTTGAAATGCGCAGTACGGGAGGGGGATTCAGGGGGAGGGCGACAGTGGCGGAGCTGGAATTGGCACAAAGGCATGCTTCGGTCGCAACGAGCTTCCCTGACTTTCAGCATCTAGTTGACGTGACGCAGAGTCCGTTTGGGTTCCCTCCCCCCAAACCCCCTCCCGGTGTCGCATTGCGCGAAGTGGAAACCATCGACGGGAGGGGGAACAGCGCGCTTGGTCTATCGCAAAAACTAAACTGAATGCCATTGGGCTAACGCCATTGGGCGAACCGCGCGCTCAGGCTGGCACCGTCCGACGAACGGCGCCCCTCGACTAACGTTTCTTCGGCGAACTATTGGCTCGTAATCGCCACGCTCGCGAGCTATCCTGATAGCCTTACTTAACGTCGCGAATCGGGATCACGTCTCATGCGTTGCCGCCCAATCTCTCCTGTCATCAGTTCTCCAAATCTCCATCGCCTCATTTGGGCGAGTTGCCTCGCGTTCGTCACACACTGCAGCCGGCCCGCCAGTGCGGTCGAATTTGTGCCGTGCGCGGCACCGCCGGGTTTTGAAGTGATTCGTGCCGCGGGGCCGCCGTTGGTCGAACGCCCCTTGTTTGCCACGTTTGATGATCGCGGACGCCTTTACGTGCTTGACTCTGGCGGAGTCAATGGCGACGACCGTGGAACGAAGCCGCCGGATGTGATTCGCGTACTGGAGGACACGGACGGTGACGGCGTATTCGATACGAGTCGTGTGTATGCCGACCAAATTGTGTTTGGGACAGGATTGTTGTGGTACGACAACGCGATCTTTTTGACGTCTCCACCAAGCCTGTGGAAGCTCACAGACTCTGACAACGACGGTGTGGCCGATCAGCGACAAGAGCTTGTCACAGGGTTTGCGTTTAATCAGAGCTGTTCGGACGACTTGCATGGCGCGTGTCTCGGTCCCGATGGCCGCATCTATTTCTTGCCAGGTCGCTTTCCGCATCGAGTCAAATTGCCCGATGGCACTCTGTTACGAGCAGGCGTGGGGCCGTGGCTAATGCGTTGCCGGCCCGACGGCAGCGACATGGAATTCGTTAGCGGCTGTGTCGGCAATCCCGTCGAAGTAGATTTTCTGCCGAGCGGCGAGATGTTTGCTCAAGGAACCTACTGGGCCAAGCCTACGATGGGAGGCGGGCTGCGCGATGCCGTCGTACATGTGGTTGACGGTGGCGAGTATTCGGTGCGCGATCGCGATTATACCGATCGAATTCGTACCGGCGAACTGTTGCCGGCGCTCGTGCCGATGAGTGCCACTGCGCCGTCCGGTTGCATGATCTATCGAGGCACAGCGCTGGGCGGGCAAATGCGCGGTGATCTATTCGGTTCGTATTTCAATACGGGCAAGATTCTGCGACATCGGCTGCGTCGTCAAGGAGCAACTTTTTCGGCGCGAACCGAAGACTTTCTCGTGCCGCTCACGGGTGACGTTCATTTCACTGATGTGTTGGAAGATGCTGATGGGACCATGTTGGCGATCGATACGGGCGGTTGGTTTCGTCGTTGTTGCCCCACATCGCAAATTGCCAAACCGGAAATTCTGGGCGGCATCTATCGGGTACGACGGGTCGGTGCGAGCACGATCGGCGATCCGTTTGGCGAGGCGCTGCAAGTGTCCATTTCGCCAGATGATGAGGTCATTGCACTGCTTGCCGATCTGAGACCTGCGGTGCGCGAGCGGTGCACCGAGGAGCTCCGCCGCCGGTCTGCGATTAGCAATGCAGCGCGTACGCGAATTGTCGATGCCTTGTCGGAACGTTTAACTAAGTCGGTTACACTTGCCGACCATCGCAATCAGATCATTTGGACGCTGTGCCGAATCGATGGCAGCGAGGCACGTGTGGCGAATCGCCCAGCGATCCACGACAAAGACCGTGACGTGCGTACGGCAGCGATCGGCGCCGCGGCGCTGCATCGTGATGCTGGCGCCGTCGCTGATCTACAAGACATTCTGGTTAATGATCAAGCTTTTCACGTGCGTCGGGAAGCCGCCAACGCACTCGGCCGCATTGGCGACAAACGATCCGTTCCAATCTTGCTGGAGACGCTGGCCCATACAACTCCGACGCGAAATGTGCCACAAACTTCAAATCGTTCTCAAGCTGTATCGCAGCTCACTGCGTCCCTCAATGGGCCGGACGGGTTCCTGGATCACGCGCTTGTCCTGGCATTAATTCGCATCGGAGATGCCGAGGCGACGCGCGCAGGACTTCGTTCCACCGAAGTGCGCGTGCAACGCGGCGCGATGATCGCTTTGGATCAAATGGAGAATGGCACGCTCGCTGCCGACGATGTTGAGCAAATGGCCGCGTCGCCGGACAGCGATTTGCAACGAACTGCCGCCGACATACTGCTGCGACATCCCGACTGGGATCAGGCCGCCGCGAACTTGTTACGTCGATGGTTGGAGAGTGGTACGCTGACGAGTGAGCAACATGCGACGCTAGTGCAAGTTGTTCGCCAGTTCCGCGCGTCTGCGCTGGTTCGTGATGTGATTGGCGAGACCCTCGCTGCAGCAGTTAACGCGCGCGGTGCGGCAGTAGTGAGTACTGACGTAAGTGTGTCACTGCTGGGAGTATTGCAGGCCTTGCGGCAAAGCGAGATCAAGGACGCGCCTTCGTCGTGGACCGAGCTCTTATTGTCGTTGACACACCAGCAAGACCCCGTCGCGGGAGCGGAGCTATCCGAAGCGGCACTTCAGGCGATCGAAGCACTTCAGTTGAGCTCAGCGAAAGATCAATTGCGTCCACGGTTGATGTCATCTGATGAGCCGGCCGCGCGACGCGTGGCCATCGCTCGCGTGTTGCTGTCGTTGGGCGAGACGCTCGCGGCAGAACAGTTGGACTACCTGCGTACTCAGGTGTCGCCGCAAGTGCCAGTGAACGCTCGTCTCGCGGCCTGGGATACGATCGCGGCCGCTAAGCCAATACCGGCGTATCTGCATGAACTGCTGGAGCAGCGCGAGGAACTCACGCCAGTTGAATTGCCGTACCTGTTGAAATGTTTCGCTGAAACGCAGGACGAAGCAACAGGGCTCGCGCTGGTCGCGGCGCTCGAAAAGTATGAGCTGCCCATTCATCCGGATACGCTGGAACGTACTCTAGTCCACTTTCCTGACGCGGTGCGGGCGCGAGCGGCGGGGCTGATTGCCAAACAAGCGGAACTCGCCGCCGCACAGGCCGCACGCATCGATGAGCTGCAGGCAGTCGTTTCGCAAACGCATGGCGATGTGAGGCGAGGTCGAGAACTGTTCTTCGGCAAGGCAAGCTGTTCGTTGTGTCATCAGGTACAAGGTCGAGGTGCGCAAATCGGCCCCGATCTTTCCTCGATCGGTGCGATTCGCAAGCCGCGCGACTTGATCGAAGCAGTGCTCGTGCCGAGCGCGTCGTTCGCACGTGGTTACGAACCGGTGACGCTAACCTTGCATGACGGCCGAGTGCTCAACGGTCTGATGGGCCGCGAGACAGCTGCTGAAGTCATCATTGTCGTCGTCGAGGATGGCAAGCCGGTTGAAAAGCATGTAAGCCGCGCTGAGATTGACGACGCGGAGCTCGGCCGCGTTTCGGTCATGCCGGAAGGATTGGAGCGGACACTGACGCAGCAAGAACTCGCCGATCTGTTTCGCTACTTGCAGGCCTGCCAAGCGAACTGATTTTGGAGTGCGGCCGCGCAGCTGCCGCTTTCTAGTGAAGAAAGTGATCGTTGAATTGCCCAATCGGTCGCAGGAGCTTGTGCCTGTTCTTATCCGCGCCGCAATGACAAACGCTGATAGACGCCCTCGCTGCTTCTTCGTCGTGTCAAAAGCGATAACTGCGCGATCGCACTCCAAAAGAACCCCCCCCGAGGCGCTCTATTCGCTTGGCGTCGGCACCTGAGTCACGAGATCGTCTCCGGCCTTACCTTTATCGTCCTTGCGATTCTTGCCGACGCTGTACAGCACGTATCCATCCTCCGTGCTGCGGTATCGCAACGGATTGCCATCGAAAGGATCGGTGAATTCCATCGTCAACAAATCTGGGGTGAGTTGCTGGAGTGTTGCGGGGTACTCACTGTTTGCCAGTCGATAGCGTTCGAGTGCCACTGAGATCTTTGTCATGAGCAGAGTCGACTCCGCATGCACTTCGATGCCGAAGACGCCCGATAAAGTTGGCATCATCATCAGCGCGAGCGCTTCGCCAATCAGCTCACTTCGGCCGGATAGCGTGAGCAGACGCCAGGGGCGTGGTTTGCCCATCGTGGCTTCGAACGTCGTCTTCAATTGCTCTGCCATTTCCAGTCGTTGCCATGACGTTACTGCCGTTCGCAATGTAGCAATCTGATCGTAGTAGCCGTTGATTGTGATCAGCGCGTCATTCCAGTCTAACGCGTAGTTGACAAGCTTGGGCATCCGCGGAATTGAGTCGAGTTTGTCAGCGATATTGGGATCACTGGCCCAGGCATCGACGGCGGAGATCGCCTCAATTCGTTCGCTGACTGCGATTGTTTCCACGAAATCCGCAGTCGGCGAGAAAGCGTCCAGTTCACGAGCCAACCGATCGAGCGCAGCGGCGTCGAGCGTGCCGGAGGTGGCGAGGTGCGCGGCGCACTCACAACCCATCGAGAAGATTGCCGCATTGACCAGCCGCACGAGGATCGTGGTGCGTGGTGTGTGGGATTGTCCAAGTTGGATGGTAGCGATGGCGTCATTAATTGCGCCGTCGAGATCGCCCGTGCCGGCACGCAGGTAGCTACGCGCCACCAAGGCCCGAGTGGCGGAACGTAGCGACATCATCATGTCCGCCAGTGGCACGGCAACCAGGGTGTCCGTTTCGTTCTTTGCCGCGTACGGGATCCAGCGCACCGGGCAGTTAGCCGCCGCAATGACCTTCTCCAACGGAATCGCACTCTCTTCCAGCCAGCGCGCGACGGCAGGATGTTCGCGACGTTGCCAAGGGGCGGCCAAGCAGCTCTCCAGTTCTTCGTTAAGCCAAGTTGCGACGCTAGGTGGTAGTCTTCTCAATGTCAGCGCTTCATCGCCTTTCGACGGCGGAAGTTCCTGTTTCAGTTCGTCCGGCAACGATTCGAAATCCAAAGGCGACAGCACTCGACCAGCGAAGTCCCAGGTCACGAAATAATCACCATCCGTCGAGAGTGGCGCCATGCCAAGTTCGCGATATAGTGCGGAAAGTGAACCGAGGCTGTTGGCACCGAATTGAGATTCCAATGAGGCGGGGCCAAATGCTTGAACTAGCAGCACGGTGCCGTTCTCTTGGCCTTCAAATCCTTCCTTCACGTGATTGTTGTACGCTCGCAAAAAGTCGACTTGCCCGTCCTCGCGCAAGGGCTCGACAACATACGTCGTCTCCGGGCTAATCCGAATATTCCCCGGACCGCCGCGCATTAGCACCGGAACGACGACAACGCCAACCGCCATCAGCATGATCATGAGCAGCAGCATCATGGTCACGAAGAGACGACTCTGCATGAGCTTGCGTAACAATGCCATCGTGGTCTACTCCTAAGTTAATCGCGGTGACGCATCCTTTTGGGGTGCGGCCGCGCAACAGGTGCATTAGAACGAAACGTTTCGGGACGCGTATCGCTGATTCGCTCTTCGGCAGTGCGATCAAAGAATTGGGGTAGAAACTTGTTCGCCGCAACGCGCGAGCGTCGGTTTGAAGCGTCGGAAACCGCGGCTGGCGCCTTGCGGCTGACCCCAAGATTAAGCTTTGACAACGCACTATCTACGATTTTGCCATTCGCAACACCATTGTGACATAGTTGTGATCTGTTTGCGACCAAATGACTGGATGCGGTATACTACGCCCTCCAAATTAGCAGCGCGTGAGACTGTGCCGGATGGCCCGCAAACACAAAACATCGCGACGTACTCACGATTCTAACGCTGCGCTAGGAAAGACGCTGACGCCGGATGCAACCGCTCAGGCGATCAAGCA
>JAGQPK010000188.1 GCA_020426755.1 Planctomycetales bacterium | reverse complement strand
GACGGTTACGATTCCGCAGCAAGCTCGTGACGGAGAGACGATGCACATGATCTGTGAAGTTAGCGATCAGGGCAGTCCGCCACTTACGAGATATAAGCGAGTTGTGATTCGAGTGCACCACAATTCGAAGTGATCCGGCGCCGCATGCAGCGTCGCGGCGAAAAGCGGCCTAGCAGTCCAGATTCGCTTGGCTCAATGCGCATCTAGGAACTGAAACACCTTTCTGTAAATCGGCCTGAATCTGCTAACGGTCCGCCGCCGCGCAGTGACCGCAGCGCCGTTTTCTTGGGGCAAGAGCCCCGCCGATTGCGACTTTCTGACCACACTATTGCGGTACTTCTGCCGCGAGGTTACAAGCAATCTATCGAAAGATTCTCCCAATCTCGAGACGGACGACGCCTACTTTCAGTATCGCGCGATCTACTACCCAGCACACGAAGGGCACCACAACAATGCATATCCGCCGGAGGATGGCGAACCGTCTTCACATGGAAGGTCTGGAAGCACGGCACCTCCTAGCCGGCGACTTCGGTGCAGACATCGATAGCGCTACTCAATTGACTCTGCCGGCCCAACTGCCACTGGTGACTTCCGAGTCGTTTGGTGATGTCGACTGGTTTCGCTTTGAGGTCGAGGCCAATACGCGGTACGCGATCGGCAAGGTCGATCGAGGAGATGGGGGAACCATCTACCTGACGTTATATGACAGCCAACAACAGGTGATAACGGAGACCTGGCACGACACCACATTTTTGGCAACCGCAACGGGAACTTACTACTTGTCGAGTAGGACAATTGGAACGAGCGCCTATTCCTTGGCCGTGGAACCGTTGGTAGCAGCCGACACGGATATTGAATTTGGCGACCAGCGAGAATCCGCCACGAAGGTCACCGTTCCCTTTGATGCCACTGGCACTCTGTCCGGCGCCAGTGATGAAGAATGGCTGGAGTTGACACTCGAGGCCGGCAATAGTTATCGAATCGATGTTCAAGCAACCGATGGCACAGGCGTTGCCTGGAGTTACTTCGCAGCAAACGCATTCAGCACCCAGAATGGATTCAGCTCCCCGGTCGACAACCGTACTATTGATGTGCTGCAGACAAGCAAATACTTCCTGATGATTTCGCCGAGTGTGCTAGAGCCGTCTGCGTATTCGCGCTACCGTGTGAACATCACCAAGGTTGTGACATCGTTGCCAACGACACAGAACTCTGCCGCGTCTCTTGAACCCTTTGACACTCGGGTCGGCACGCAGCCACAGAATCAATCAGCGTGGTTCAAGTTCGAAGCGAAAGCATTTACCACCTACTGGTTTGAAACGGAAAATGCACCTCGTTTCGTGCGGGTCGATAGCGATGGTGGTCAATTCAATTGGGCGAGCCGCGAACAATGGACGGCAACGAAGAGTGGCACCGTTTGGATCCGTACTCAATCCGACGCCACTGCTTTTACCTACCAAATCACATTGATTGAAGATTCAGCAAAACGAACACAACTCGCTTCGATTCCGTTGCCGATTGGCCAGTGGTCGGAACCAACGGCAGCCTGGCAGGAATGGAACTCAGCGTGGTTCGCGGTCGAAACGGATGCGCAACAAGACTATCGACTGCGAGTCGACTCGGTTGAGTCACTGCACTTTCGCTTGACGGATCCACAGTACAATGATCACGGCTTTGGCGACATTCCTGCCGGAGACGATCGGGTCCACGTGATTTATACGAAAGACGATTTTCGCGTGGGCAAACAATTGATCCAAGTCTGGTCCGAGAGCCAGATGCCGTTCAAGATTCGCATCGATCCCCTCGTTGATGACATTGCCGCGCCGCAGGAACCATCAATACCTTACGCGCTAGGGTCAACAAGCGTCTTTGATGGACGTACGTCGCGCCAAACAACGCTCTTTCGATTCACCGTCCAGGCTGGACATACCTACGTATCGCCCGGGGGACAGATCGAGATCATCGATTCGCGAAACGCCCTGGTCACGACCAATTGTTCTTTCGGACAATGTCAGTGGCAGAGCGCTGAAGACGATGTCTACTACGCGCGCACAACGCAGACACTTCAGTATGTGACGTTCTATGTCAACGAAGTTCCAGACGAATCCACGTACGACGATCCGCTGAGAGTCCGTGCCGACGAATTCGTAAACGGTACGTTCCAGTCGACTGCAGACGTCGATGCCTACACTTTGGCTGTGGAAGCTGACACGTTTGTGACACTCCAAGTAGAGAACGCACTTGCCTTCCCTACGTTAAGCATGCGTGTGTTTGACTCCAATGGTAGTGAGGTGATACCTACTTCGCGGAGTTCGCACTTGCTGCTCCCGGTGAAACAAGCCGACGAATATACGATCGTGCTTACGCCCACCAACACCCAGGTTTCAGGGTATACACCCGAATACCGCTGGCGAGCCAGCGTGCGCCGCGATGAAGTGGCGGACCCACCGGAGCATACAGCGCTGACATTGGACAATTGGGTATCCAACGTTGTCAACTATGAGACTAATGATGCGGATGCTTTTACGTTCAGCGGCCTGCCCAACCACCGATATTTGATCGAAGTCCGCGACGATCTTCCAGGCACGCAAGACATTCGCACACTTTCAATTACGGATGAAAGTGGCCGTGCGATCGTCTTTCGAGGAACACAAGACACATCCTACTTCCTCCTCACGAGCGGTCCGACGGGTGCAGTTAACTTCCGAGTCGTGCCCTCGCCGAATTCGTCGGCCGTGTTCTACAGATTGCGATTGTCGTTAATTGAGAATACGCCTCAGGACGAGCCTGCTGGCGCGATCGAACTGCTCGACGACGACGTTTACCAAGCGGAGTTTCAATATCCGAGCGACGCCGATTGGTTCAAACTCCATATGGAGCCTAACCTGAAATACCTGATCAGCTTCGTGCCAGACGGTCGGAGTACGGTGCGACTTTATTCCGTCGACAATCCAACGCAGGAGCTTAGCAGAGAAACGCGGAGCTTCACTTGGACGACGCCTGTCGCGCAGGATTACTATCTGCAATTCGAATCGTTCTCGGCGACTGGACCATACGAACTTCGCTTCGCCGCCATGATTGATCGGGAGGGTTCGTCGCCACAGGAAGCACAATCAGTGCCTGTGGATCGGGCGATCCGGGGGGTTTTCGATCAGTCCGACGATGAAGACTGGTACCTACTAAGTGTCGCGGGCGGCGTACTCTACGATTTCGTATCACAGGAAGCGGCCGTCAATGTCATCTCGCAATCAGGCGAGCAACTCACACCGCACGCTGACACGTTTCTATGGTCATCCGAACATACTCAGTGGTGGTCAGATCGGGCACAGAATGTCTACTTACGTGCAACCCCCGGTAACTCGAACGGTGATTATCGCATCGATATTGACGCAATCGTTGACGCCCAACCGAACGGTCTGTATGACGCCGATAAGGCGCCGTATTTGGCCAGTAACACGACCGTGCGCGGCGAGTTCATGGATGTCGACCAACAAGATGTGTTTCGCTTCCAGGCGGAGCAGGGCACCCATTACCAATTCCAGATTACAAGTGACACGCTCATCCCCACGGATGCCGTGCCGATACGAATCCGAACACCGTTGGGATCCGCTCTGCTCGCGACTAGCCCGCCAAACTCAACGGGCGGCCTAGCGACACTTGGTTGGCGGGCTCCGGCAAGCGGCGACTACTTGATTGACATTGTTCATGAAGGATCGCAATTGACGCTCGTAGACTACGAACTCTCAGTCCTGGAAGTCGCCGACGAAATTGCTGATTCTGCCAGCAGCGCGACCGCGCTGATCACGAATTCAATGACAAGTGGTTCACTGGAAAGCACTGCAGACCAAGATTGGTACCGCATCTCAACGGAACCCGGACACTCCTACCATGCACAGGCGATCACAGAAGCCGGTGAACCCGTGCGCGTCCAGCTATTCGCGGGCGATGGAGCTACGATGCTGGCCGCTAACTACTTCCCGCCCTACGGTCAGTTCGATCCGTTGCGGCGAACGGATGCGGCAACGTGGGACAATCTCTCCGAAGATACGATGTACGTTGTCATCAGCGCTGTCGAGGGGCGGCTGGGTGCCTACTACTTGATCGTCGAGGACGGCGACGACGTAGGTGACGACCGCTCGAGTGCCGCAACACTGCACGTCGGCACCACAGCGCATTCATTGATTGGCTCGGCGCTGGACGTCGATTACTTCCGGGTCGATGCCCAGCACGACGTTGCCTACGAGGTCGTTGTCGACGACTTCGACAGTGCGCCAGTCGTCGACGTCTTCGGCATTGACGATGTGCCAATCGACATCGAGCGAGTTGTCGAACCGGGGCGCACGACGCTACGTTTCATTACACCTAGCGGCAACGGCCTCACCGCTTATGCGTTCTACGTCAGCGTTTCGAATCGTGAGCTGTTCAACAGAGACGAACGCACGATTGTTTCCACGTGGGTTGACATTGCCTACGGCGACGTAAACCTGGACGGTCATTTTAACTCGAGTGATCTTGTGCGAATCTTCCAAGCTGGCGAGTACGAAGACGACATCGTCGGCAATTCCACTTGGCGTACGGGTGACTGGAACGGCGATGGCGACTTTACGACGCAAGATCTCGTCATCGCCTTTGCAAATCGTGGTTACGAAAACGAATAGCGTGGCACGCCAATAACGGCGCGTTCCCATCAATCAGTGTCGCGACTGCCAAGTCAATCAATCACCGAGTTCGCCCCCAACCAAGCATCACGGCCGCAAATCCCGCCAGGCACAACGTTAGCGAGGCCGGTTCAGGTACCACATGGCCGCCGGTTGCCAGCTTGCTAAACGTAACGATCTCGCCCGGTTCGAGGCCCGTAATCTGAAAATGATAGCGACCAATTTCTCCGGGAAACATGCTGCCATCAAAGGTACGATTCGTAATCGTCGCAGAAGTGGCCGTCTTCGTTAATTCAACCGGCAGTCCATCCGACGTGTTCGTAATGTTGTAGGCAACCGGGGTCCCCACGAAATTGCCGACCCATTCCTTGATCACCGCGGCGGGCTTCTCGCTCGTCCAAGTCAGATCAACGGAGTAAGTGAACTCCTCATCAGCATCCACATCGATCACCTTCGGCTCCCAGATGACGAACACATCAAGTTGCCCGTTCTCGTTGGCGGGGAATTGCCCGTAGCCGCGAACCCGCGCTGGCTCGGCCCCCGGCGCACCAATGTCTCCGAACGGAGCGATACAATAGGCATCAACCAAGTTAAAGGGTGCGGACGCTACCGGATCGTTTTGTGCCCCGCACAATGCAGCGTCCGTGATGCTGCCAGTAAACCACGAGTCGATCCCGGCCATTTCTGGAGCCTGATCACTGACGGCCAAGTGGATATCGGTAAACCGTTGACCAGACAAAACGGTCCCGCCGGAAAACTCGATCTTTCGACCGTCCGGTGAAATGGTATACGACGAAAACATGTCGGAGAGAATCTGCCCATCACCGTCGACATCACCAAACGTGGCGTCGATGGGCGCGCCACGCACGATGGTGGAAGGGTCGTCCGTGTCGACGCCCGTGCCAATAATCTCCAGACCGAAGCCGGTCAGTGTATAAGGAGTCGTATTGGTAACTGGCAAAGTATCCAACAGCAAATTTCGCGGATCACCCGAGACGTACGAGAACACCTGCCCCGGCCCTTGCATGATGTCACCAAGTGGTATCCCATCACCGTCCCCTGGCACCAGATTGAAGACGGGTTCAATTATCAAGGCAGCAGGTGCCACCGCGCAGAGTAGCGACAACATGAAGAGCCCAGCAAAACATGACGAAACACTTCTCTTTAACATCGACTTCCCCCTACCGCCTTGGCGTACGTCAAAAACAAGGACACATACCGATATAATTAAGAACGCACAAAGAACTCGGATTCCCATCACGAAACATTTGCGAATTCGCAATTTGGTGCATAGTTTTTCTGCCCAGATATCGCAGGCCACCTTGACAGTATCGACTTTGCCTAGTCTGAAGAAGTTTGCGAAATGGATGCTTGAATCTCACATGGCTTCCGCCCACAATGGCCAGCGTTACAGCACTGTCTCCGCCGGGAGAGATGCACGTTTTCCCCACAACTCGGTCCTTTACGCCATTCCGTTGTGAGCAATCCAGCAAGTCATCATGCGAGAACACGAGATGCAGGGCAGCAATGCAGTATGCGGAACAAAGGATGCTTTCGCACGGAACAGCAAGCTCACGGTCGCCTCGGATGAACTGTCGCCATTCGTCTATGCCGAATTGAGGCGAATCGCCCATTCGCTGCTACGCCAGGAGCGGCCTGATCATACACTTCAGGCAACGGCGCTGGTTCACGAGGCGTTTCTGCGACTCGCTGGCTCAACGTCGCGGGACTCGAATTGGGACAACCGTGGTCAGTTCTTCGCCGCCGCTGCCGAAACGATGAGACGGATTCTGATCGACAGTCTGCGACGGAAGATGGCCCAAAAACGCGGCGGCCAGTTCCGGCGAATTGATCTCGATATTGCCGAAATTGAGAGCGACCGACGCGACGAACAATTACTCTCACTCGATGCGGCCCTCGAGCGTCTCGAATTGTTCGATGAGACCAAAGCGCAGTTGGTCAAGCTACGTTTCTTCTCCGGCATGACCACGGCCGAGGCTGCCCAGGCACTTGGGATATCCGTGGCAACCGCCGAGCGTTATTGGGCGTTTAGTCGCGCCTGGCTGCAGTTGGCGATGCGCGAACGTGGCGGTTGATACTTCTTCCTAGCCGCGCTGCTTGCGAATAAGCATGGCGGATGTCAAGCAAGCGATTTTGAACAGCGCAAGTCCCGTCGGTTCGGGTACGACGATTAACGCCGTTCGCACGCCCTGCTCGTAGCCGCCATCTCCAAAGGCAGTCACGAAGTCACCTGTGTTAAATACTCCATCCGCATTCCAATCGCCTTCACTCCAACTTGCCGACTGGTCGTTTTCAAATTTGCCAGTTTGAAGTACTTCGACGAGATCCAGCGTCGAGAACACTCCGTCGAGGTTTGCGTCTCCAAACCATGTGTGCTTTAAATCGCGCACCCACACGTGGAGATCTTGATGATCAACTAACTGGTCGCCGCTCAAATCGAACGCGGGATCGTGATTGCCCTCCATGATTGCTCCGATCAGCGATTGAACGTCTGATGCCAACAATTCACCGTCCGCATCCCAATCTCCCCGTATGACTTGTGCGAATTCAAACTGCGTCACAACCGAGAACTGAAAGCCGTTGCCGAACTGCGGCGCGTCGCCCAAATTCCAGATCGTAAGTTGGTCAACAGACGGCGAGTTGGGACGATCAAAGCTGGCTTGATTCGGCAATGGGCGGCCAAAGTACCAATCAACCAACAGGTTGCCATCGGCCGGGTTAAAAACGAACGGCGTAGACAATGGCACGTCGAAGTCAAAAGGCCTGGCGTGAGGAGACGCTGGCTGTGGGTTCGCCACTTCTCGACTCCAGGCACCGTCGAAAACAACTACCGGCTCCGAAATCGCATTGTCCAGATTCGTCCCGAATTTTTGAACTAATTCATTCGGAGCGGCGGGTGTCACCATGAACACCAGCTTGAGATTGTCGAATCCGAAAATATCGCCAACTCGATGCCGCGCGTCAGGTCGCAGATTGAAACTGGTGATTTCGATCGGTCCATCGAGTCCGTCGTTGAATAGATTGCTGCTGTAGATGGTCATTCCTCGTGAGGAAAGCCCCCACTCCTGCGAACTCGCCGGTGCGTCTCGATCAGTATACTGCAACGGTGAAACAACCGTTTCCGCAACGCAGCGCGCGTTCAGAACGGATAGGCTCATCAAAGTTGACACGAGCACGCCTTTAACCCAACTTCTCATGGTGCGTCCTTAAGCGAAGGGGAATCGACCGCATCCTTAGGTGGATGCGTGGACCGTTATACATTTATGACGCAAAACGGGTTGGCGTTTCCCTCACGAAAACCAAGAACATCCAAATATATTTCCGCCGCAGGTAACGTTGGGCGAAGTGCTGACTTTATCCGTACCAGCGTTTCGATTTCTGAGATACAACACCTGGACAAACGATAGCAAACTGTGGCTTGCTAGGTTAAAAAATGTCGTCCTTGGCAGAACGATTCCCGTTACGATGTGAACCACGATGAATGATGAACCAGGCGCGACGTTTAGCCAGCATGAAGAGGAGATTTTCACGCGTGCAATTGGCATCGCATCGCCGCAACTGCGGAGGGAATTCCTAGATCGCGTCTGCGGCGAAGACATGCAACTTCGCCGGCGTCTCGATCGGCTCATCTCAGCATTCGAGCAACCGGACGACGTTTTTGCAGATCCGTCCGCCACTTTGCAGTCCGTTACCAACAACAGCGCACACCCCGTCCGCATCGGTGAGTTTCAAATCGTGCGTGAGATTGGCCGCGGCGGCATGGGGATCGTCTACGAGGCAGTGCAAACATCGCTCAATCGTAAAGTCGCACTGAAGGTACTCG
>JAGQPK010000187.1 GCA_020426755.1 Planctomycetales bacterium | reverse complement strand
AGCGCGGTACCAATTTCATCGAAAATCAGCAACGCACCAAATTGATCGCAAATCTCGCGCACGCGCTGCCAGTACGCGGGCGGAGGTACAGTGACAGTCGACCAACGAATCGGTTCCGCAATGACAGCGGCAACATCTCGTTCGTTTTCCATGATATGGCGAATGTATTCGGCACAACGCGCGTTGCACAGTCGCTCGCAGCCGAAAGGACAGTCTTCCGGCATCGGCGGACGAACATGTATCGCCCCCGGCAATAATGGTCCCAATCCGTCACTGAAGAGTGATTGGCCGCCGACAGAAATCACGTCAATCGACGCACCGTGAAACGACCCCCACATACTGATCGTCTTGTAACGTCCCGTTGCTAGGCGAGCCAACTTCATCGCCATCCCGATCGCACTCGTGCCCCCCGGTGCGAACAGTACTTTGTCAAGCTTACCTGGAGTGATCTCGCGCATCTTGCGTGCTAGATTCACTGCCTGTTGATTGGTGTATCGCCGAGTGCAAAACGGCATGACATCCAGCTGGTCCTTAACGGCCTGAATGACACTAGGATTTCGAAATCCAACGTGGTGAACACCATTGCCGTGAAAGTCCATGATCTTGCGACCGGCGACATCCGTCAGATAAACACCCTCAGTTTCAACTAACGCGTCGATACACGGTGTGGACAGCGACTGGTGCAAGAAATACTCTGCATCGTCAGCGAGCACCGCGTGTGTCGCATCATTGAGCATCTCCGTCTGATATCGCGAACGTTCAGGTGATTGATTCGTATCCCCTTCAACGCGTTCCTGATGTTCATCCAATCGCGCCGGACGTGGCGCCGGTGCCGAAGTCGAATCCATAACTGGCCTTTCTGCAAACAAATACGAGCGATTGACGTGCTCTATAGCGACGTTCAGTTCACGATGATCAAATGACAATTGGTGAGTTTACCGCAACGTGAAAAACGGCACTATCTGCCTTGATGTCTAGAAACAGAAAGAGGCGGAAGCATGAGCTTCCGCCTCTTTTTCGTTCTAGGTTCACACCGATCGAATGGCGATCGGCAACGGTCACGCTTACTTCGTGCGACGACGAATCATGCCGAGTGCACCACACGCACCAAGCAGCGTCAGCACGACGCTCGCGGGTTCCGGCACAGCGGAGACTGCTGCACGCGGTCCGTTCTCGTAGCCGCCATCGGACAAGGCAGCAACAAGATCGCTCGTTGTGAACAATCCATCGCCCGTGAAATCGCCCGTAGTCCAAACTGCTGCCGCGCCATTCTCATAGGTTCCCGCGGAGAACAAGGTCACGAGATCGCTCGTGTTAAACTCCTTGTCGAGATTGGCGTCACCGATATAACTCTTGAAAATGTCATCCGCATGGATCCACTCCGCGATGTCACTGGCATCCACGAGATTGTCACCGGTCAGATCAAACTCGGCGGCGTTGCCACCTGCGGCAGCAGCGGCCGTCAACGCGTTGATATCGGAGGCATCCAAGATACCATCGTTGTTGAAATCGCCCCGCAGACCACCGGCACCTCCGCTCACGAGCAGATTATCGATCGCCCACCACCAGTCATTGCCAGCGTTCAACAAGTCAAAGCGAAGCATCGCGGACGTAGCTCCGGCGGGATTGTTGAGTGCGATCGCCAGCGTTTCGTTTTCGGCATCTGGATGGTAGAAGTCGCTGGCCTCGTTCGATTCAAATCGCAGAACTTCAGAATAGGTCGTGCCACCGTCGTAAGAAACGCTGATCACTGCCGTTTGGTCGTTCGTGCCGTCGTTGTCATCGCAGCATTCTGGACGCCAACTGGAATCGAGCGTCAGCGTTAACGAACCCGCCTCAGCGCCAGTAATGTCAAAAGCTGGGCTGGACATCAGCGTGTTGTAGAACTCACCAAACTGTCGCGGGCTGCCGGCGTCATCCCATTCGTCTGGGTCAGCAATCGCCACGGTACCTTCGCCCTTCGTGAAGAACGTACGATTCTGGTCGCCCGCAACTAGTGCCCAGAAGTTCTTGTCAGCAAACGACCAGCCCTTCCACTCTGTCACGCCGATGCCGTCTTCGTCGATGAACGGCACGCCATCGTTGTCAACGGTCCAGCCAGTTGGTCCTTCATGGGTGAATACAGCGTCGGGATCAAAGGGCAATGCATTGGCACGGCCTTCCATCACGTTCGTGCCGAGTTCGACTTCTTCAAAATCTTCGAAGTAATCGCCGAACCCAATGTTGTCGATCGCCCACCACCAGTTGTTGCCGCCGCTGTAGCTCCATGTAAAGACGACGTCCTGGGCACCAGTGGGAATATCGACGGCCACGGACACGTCGTTGCCACCAAAGTCATTTAGATCGCTTTGGTAAAATGGATTTGGCGAACCGTCCTCAAGCAAGTCATTTGACTCATAGCGCAGGATTTCGACGGGCGCTCCGCCGTCAAATGACGCCGAAATCGTACCGATCTGCGGTGATTCGGGCCGCCAGCTCGTGTTGAATTCGAGTGACGTGCCGTTCGAAATCCCAGTTAGCGGAATTGAAGGAGTCGAAAGCAACGTCAACATGTTGCCCGGATCATGCGGCGCGTCATCCCACTCGTCACCGTCGGCAACAGCAACGACAAAGCCTTGGATGTCCGTTGCGAAGTTCGCACGGTCTTGGCCGGCAACTTCATTCCACCAAATCGGATCCACAAAGTTCCAACCGCGCCATTCCGTCATACCGCCGACTGGCGTTTGAGAATTGTCGACGGTCCATCCGGCAGGGCCGGTCGGGCTCCAGACGTTGTCGCGCGGGTTGTCATCCGGAATGGCTTCCATCTCCGGCGGCTGCAAATCGAGCCCTTCGAAATCTTCGCTAAAATAGACTTGAGCACTTGCTGAGTTCGCGGCAATTAAAACTAATGCGGCCACGGCGGACCGGAAACCTCGTTGGAGCATTTCCGTCCCGAAAAGTCGTCGACAAATCATTCGAAATACCTCATCTATCGCTGATCGACGTAAAACTACGACACCTAATCGTCAACATTCACACATCACGACGACATCGCACGCTGCGTACGCCGCCGACAATCGAACCTTCGCTACTTGCCAACGGGCGGCTCGGCATTTCTGCCCTTAAAACGTCCGTCCAAAGGCTTCTTCAATTCTGCTCTTAGCCACTTCAATCCAGTATGTTCGGGATCCAGCTGCTGACCCGCGACGCAATCGGCCAACGCCTTGTCGTCGTCTCCCTTCTCCGCCAATAGCCGGCCGCGCTGAAAGTATGCCCAAGCATCCGGCTGTGCAGCAATGGAAGCGTCCAGCTCCTTAATTGCCAACTCCTTGTCACCGGCCGCAATTGCGTCTTGTGCAGCCAGGAAATGATCCGTTCCGGCACCCAGATCTTGTTGCTCTGGTTCGCACCCGAGACAACAGGCAGCCACAATGCTGAGCAGCAACCTCGACATCAATCGCTTCGACATCAGTTTGCCTTTCCTGCGATGATGTCGCGTACCTTCGCGGCAGCCTGATCAGACCGAGTCCCCATGGCACTCCAGGTAGTCGCATCAATGTCATCCGTGATTCCGTGTACGGAACCATCCACCATGATCACGTTGACGATACCGGGATGTGCACTGGAAAAGGAAAGCTGCACCTCCTGGCAATCCGCGTCACTGTAGGCTCCACCGCAACCCTTGAACTTGTGGGCGTTAGGACGCACTCCGGTTGAACCGAGGCCCTCTGACACATCGCTCCCAGCGCCGGTATCGACATCGTCGCTGCCGATATACCAGTGGTCGCGGCGATTGCCACGTTTTGATTCCCGCGTACGTCCCTCGTGCTGTTGCTGGATGGCGTCGTGCAGTGCTTCACCGACCATCATTGTCTTGCTGGTACCATCCTTGATCTTCTTTAGCGGCACATTCTGGATCTTCTCGTCCTTGTACTGCCCGTACATAACGCCGTCGCAGTACGCCATGCCGTTCGGCTTGTTCTGATCGACAACGACGCCAGAAGCACAACCCAAGTATGATCCAGGGACCCGCTCCATCACATGCCAATTGTCCGCAGTCACATCGTATTGATGATCTGGAATTGGCGCCGACGGACAACGATAAATCGAAATGACCGTCTCCACGGCAATGATATTTTTTAATGACGGATCGGTAATCGGATAACGATACGGCCCAGGGCTTGCCCACTGAAAGTTGCCGCGTTCGTCTTCTCCGATAGTCATCAACTTTTTTAGATTCTCGTCTTCGGCATACGGGAGAATGTAGGCGGTCCACATGCTCCCCTCCTGCAACATTGCGCCCGTGGGAAGCTCCTGGCGAGCGGACTCATAGTTGATGAGCGCGATACCAATTTGCTTAATGTTGTTCGAACATTGTGCGCGTCGTGCGGCTTCACGAGCAGCATTGATCGCCGGCAACAACAACAATACCAGGATTGCGATAATCGCAATCACAACTAGCAACTCGACCAGCGTGAACGCGAATCGCCGCGACGCCTTGGGGTGTCGTTGACAGCCTGACATGTAGCTCTTCATGTCCGTAGTCACCTTCTCTGATTTACCGACGCAAACTGCAAGTGATGGCCTATCAGACCACAGTTCACTGGAAAATTGTTTGATGAAACAGCAAAGAAACGATGAATCAATCGCAAATCATGGCGGGGATTGAGAGGGAGTTGCGCCGGTATGTGTTCGGGCTAACCGGGCCTGGAGATTGTAAACAATTAGCAGCGTCGACACCAACAGAAAAAAGCCTCCCAATGGCACCAACACGATCCACAGGCTGGGATCACCACCTTTAGGCCAAGCACCACCCAAGAAGAACCCCAAAGGAAGGATCCACTGAGCGAGCACCATCGTCCAAGAGATGATTGTGAGACGAGACGTGCTAGGGAGATAAGGCAGAGTCAGCGCTAGCGCGATATTCATCAAGGACAACAGAGTCCCATGCGAATGTGCCAACGTCCATAGCAGGCGGCGAGTCTCATGCCGCAGGTCAAGATACATCCCCAACTTCAAACCATGAAACGATTCGAGAACCAAGCCTAACGCGAGAAAGACAAATAGGCCAAACCAACCGGCGCGAAGATGAAATAGAATCAACGCCGAGAGTCGCGAAGCTTCAACATGGCCGGACGCAGCTTTCATCGGTTGCCTATGTTATTCCTTAATGATCACCGGACGGTCATCACGAGTTTGTAAAAAACCGTTTACACGATTTACGTCGACAAGTCCGTGATCATCGAACAGCAGTTCTGACCTACCAGCAAACTGGCTGCGCGGACCGGCGAGTTGCCAGTCGTCTACTATAGACGCGATGCTGGACTCCCAAGTTTCCTTCTTTAGAAAGTCATACGCGGTCCCATCACTGGCGTTATCGTACACAAGGGCACGATTTGAAACGTAGCGAACGACACCGTATGGATCCTGCAACAACTGCGCAAGCAACGGCCGGTACCAGTCCCCACCCGACACGGCGCGAGCCGGCTCCCAACCAAAGTGCCAGGCGGCGATAACGCGTTGGGCAGCATGGCCTTTCAGCAACCAAAGCAGTGATGCTGCGTTCGTGCGTTGCTCTGGCGTCAGCGCAATTGTGTCGACACCATACCACTGGTGTAACGAATTCTGAGTCCACTCCAAGGTCTTATCCAAGTGACAGAGATTGCAGGCGTTGGGAACGCCATGCGTCGCGCTCGACACGGCGTTGGGTGAGGAGATGTCGTGACTTCGAATTGCACTCAGCAAGGCATACGCCGTGTGGGGCATGTGGCAGTTCAAACAATCGCTGCCAGAAGAGTCAACCTGATGATGCGTGTGTTCTGTGACTCGCGACGTGTAGATGTCTTCCTGATGGCACTGTGTACAGGATGAATTCGTATTCGCGTGCGGCAGCAGTTGATCTGCCGGATCTTCGCCGTGCATCTCATGACAACTCAAACACGAGATCTCTCCGCGCTTAAAGCAGGACGACGCTGATAGTGCAGTATATTCGCGACCGCCGGCCAGAATACTTCCATCTGCCCACCAGCGTTCGCGGAAGAATTCCTCGTTCTGCCTCAAATCGCTTTTGCGACTCACGGTTGGATCACGATTTGGATGCTGAATGTAATAGCGAGTGCGATTTATGTCGTCGCCGGGCCGATAGCTGGAACCTTCATGCGCATAACGCATGGCAAATTCGTCGCGCATGATGTAGACACCGTGACATTGGCCACACACTTGACTCGAACGAACGTGATCAAGCTTCGCCGGATTGACAATCGTGTCGTCGGTCTCGGCTTCGCGATGCAGTTGATATCTGCGTCGAGGATCTTGATTGGCAGTCACGTGACGTTCGCCTGGACCATGACACGCCTCACAAGAGATACCCAACTCGCCAGCAGATGTGGAGAATCCGCCCGACTCTTCATCGACGCCCGGCACACCGCCAGTACTGTGGCAGCGAATGCAATGATGGTTCCATTGCGTCACCATCCGCTTGTGTTGGGGCGGATGCATGAACGCCTGCTCGCGCGGAATCCAACGCTGATCGTGAATCAGATAGACGAGCGGCAGCGTTTGCAGCAGATTGCCAAACTTCTCGTCGCCACGCACCCAGTACGTTTGGTAATGGTGCGATCCCGTCGTCATCACCACCTGCCGCTCGACACGTGGCAATGTTTGAAGATTGATTCGCTCGACGGGTGATGCCGCGGAGCGTTTGACCCAATAGTTGAGCGAGTCAATCCTTTTGCCGCCCTGCACGACATACATCAAACCATCGGGGTCTGGCATGTCTGCCCAAAACTCGTTGCCGCGGCGAAAGACCCGATACTCGAGCCCATCCGAATCAATCACGTTGTCGTCGCTCGAGAAATCGGCCAGCACGTTCTCAGGGACGGCCGCCATGGTCATTGAGCGATGGTACGAACGATGCCAAGTAGCATGCTCACCAGGATGGCACGACTGGCAGGCAGACGAAGAAACGTACCCGTTTTGATCCGACGGCCGCGGAAGTTGTGATCGCAGTCGATCGCGTTGCTCCTGCGCCTCACGATAGAGCGATACGCGTGACCAAGTCACGCCACTGAGTGCCGCAACTGCAGCGATGAAGCAGAGGCCGATAAGAATTGATTGGCGCGGCACTATTTGTCGCTCTCGATCCGCTACGAACGTCACGAGAAATGAACTCGCCTGTTCCTGCGAAAAAGCGGATCACTTCAGTACTTTACGCGCCTCATCCAACACCATTCTGGTATCCGGAAAATGTGGTTTCAATCCCCCACTTCGAGTTTTCCCACGATCGCGGACCGCTGCATTTTCGCAGGTAGAATACGACCAGACACAAAACGTGCCAGCCGAAACTCACCGGTTCGGGAACCGCTCGAACAGCCCGCGGCCCCGCCTCATATCCACCGGATTGAAACGCCACGACGAGATCCGATGAGTTGAAATCACCGTCGCCGTTCCAGTCGCCGCTGCGCCAAGTTGAGTTACCGGCAACTGAATCCTCATACTGGCCGAATTGAAAGACTTGCACGAAGTCAACCGAATTGAATTCGCCGTCAACATTCGCGTCACCCAAGTACGTGCGTTTGATTTCTTCGACCCAGACAGTCACATCATCTGAATTGACTAAACCATCGAATGTGAAATCGAGCGTCTGAGGATTGTCACCGGAAGCAGCGGCCTCGATGAGCTGCTCCAGGTCATCGACGTCAAGTTCGTGATTCAAGTTGACGTCACCCATCACCCAAGGATTCACGTTGTCGACGACACGGATGTAGCCGCCGTCGTGTTCGGTGATAATCATGTCGCCGTTTGGCGCTAGGGTGACCGCGCGGATCTCGCTGACCTTCAATCCCGGTGTACTGATCGGTAGGCCATCGCCGGAATGTACGTCGTGGCGGTCACCATCGATCATCAAATGCATCACGTCCGATTCGTCGACATACCAGATCTGGCTATCGCGATGCGTCGCCAAAAAGTACCCTCCGTCGGGATTGAAGGCGATGCCACGCACTTCGTTTAGCCCTGTCTCCAAGGCGCTGAAACCGTCGCCGCCGCCGGAAGTCGTCGCGTTGCCGGCAATTCGCGTGATATTGCCATCGTCATCGATTTTGGAGACCGTATGGCCCAATCGATCCGTGACAACTAACAACCCGTCCGTGGGATCAATGGCGATGTTGCCCAATTCGACAAATCCACTTGCGATTGTCTCCACGCCAACTTCGGCAGTCCACCGACGCACATCGGTCCCACTGGTGTAAACGATTGTTTGCTCGTCAGGACTCACCCAGAGACCGCGACCAGCTACGATCCCCGCAAAGTCTTCGACTACGGTCGTGACCTCACCATCGAGGCCCAACTTGCGAATCATGCTGTTGCCCAAATCGAGGATGTACGTCGTGCCGTTCGGAAACGTGTACAGTCCGTTGGGCTGGAATACCTGCGTATCTATCCCCAGACCATCGCCGTTGTAGCCAGGCAAGTTCGTTCCCACGACAGTCGTGATCAAGCCGTCGGGCGTTACTTTGCGAATCGCAT
>JAGQPK010000186.1 GCA_020426755.1 Planctomycetales bacterium | reverse complement strand
ACGAAGCGCAACTATCTCTTGTATGTGCTCTCGATTATCGTCGGAGCGACGATGGCGCACTCGCTGGTGCCGCCGACACCGGGTCCGTTAATGGTGGCCGGCGCATTGGAGATCGACGTCGCCCTGATGATGCAGGCAGGAATCGTGGTGGGAGTGTTGGCCGCGTCCAGCGGTTATCTGTTCGCACTGTGGGCCAATCGTCGTTGGACAATTCCGCTGCGAGATGAAGTTGACCGGAGTGACTCGCCGGAGGCGCGAGCAGGCGAGGTTGCTCCTTCATTGTGGTTGTCACTGACACCCATTGTCTTGCCGGTCGTACTGTTGTCGCTAGGCACTATTCTTGCGCAAGCAGGACGCGCTGAAGGCTTGGCGAATTGGCTGACGGAACACGCTCAAGTGGCGGCGTTCATCAAGACACTGAGTGACAAGCATGTGGCACTTGGGCTCGCTGCCGTGGTGGCGATGTGGATGCTGCACCGGTATGCGCCTGATCCCCTCGACCGTACGCGAGTCATCCAAGAAGCGATCTCGGGTGCAGGCGGAATCGTATTGATCACTGCGGCCGGTGGTGCATTCGGTGAGGTGTTGCGACAATGTGGCATCGCTGCGGCTTTGCAGCAACGCTTTCCGCTGGCCCAAAGTGGTCCGCTGTTGCTGGCCGTCGCGTTTTTCCTAACGGCCGTTGTCCGCGTCGCTCAAGGCTCGGCAACCGTCGCAATGATCACCGCCGTCGGCATTCTTTCGCCACTCGTGAAGCAAATCGAGCTGCCGTTCCATCCGGTTTACGTGGCGCTCGCAATCGGCTGTGGTTCCAAGCCGCTGCCCTGGATGAACGATAGCGGTTTCTGGGTAATCACGCGCATGAGCGGCATGACCGAAGGCGAATCGCTCAAAACGTTCTCTATCGCGCTCACCGTAATGGGGATCTGCGGCTTCCTCGTCACGCTGGCCGGTGCGTCACTGCTGCCGCTGCGCTAAACGCTCGCTTTATTGTAGTTCGCCGCAACGCGTTAGCGTCGGTTTTGTTCTGGCGCTGAGTATCCATCTCTCGTGAGAACTGCGACTAACGTCTATTGTGGCATTCAGCTGACATTTCAGGATACAAGCCACGTAGTTCCCCCTCCCGTCGATGGTCTCCACTTCGCGCTACTCGACACCGGGAGGGGGCAGGGGGAGGGAACCACAACGGACGCTGTGTCACGTCATCAATATCTGCTTCAAGTCAAAGCAACTCGTAGTAAGCGGTGAAGGCGTCTGTGCCGCTAACAACACCGTGACTGTCGCCCTCCCCCTGAATCCCCCTCCCGGACTGCGCGATTCAAGGCAGTCGAGAGTTCATTGCGGGAGGGGGACGGCGCACGTGGAGCTTAACTGAGTGCCATTGGGCTAGCGCCTTATGGCTAACTGTGCCGAGCGACAGCTCGGATATCGCGCAATAAAAAAACGAGACGTTCGCCTTCGCGATGCGCCTCGTGATTGTTATTGACGACTTACGATTGGGCAACCCGGCTTGCCACTGCGAAGCGTTTTTGGTCGCAGTGGCAGCGAATTGGGCATCACAGCGCCCGAATCGGTTTAGCGACGGCGACGGAACATGCCCATCAGCAGTCCGCCCAGGGTCAGCATGCCCAGCGTGCCCGGCTCGGGAACGGCGGCCACGGCTGCCTTCGGTGCTTGATCATAACCACCGGCTTGGAATGCTTCGACGAAGTCACCGGAGTCGAAGTCGCCATCACCATTCCAGTCACCTTCGACGTAGGTCGAATTGCCGGCGGTAGCATCTTCGTATTCACCGACCTGGAAAACGGCCACGAAGTCACCCGAATCGAATACGCCATCGAAGTTGACGTCGCCGATGTAGGTCTTCTTCAGGTCGTTGATCCACACCTTACGGTCTTCACTATTGACCAGTCCGTCGTTGTTGACGTCGTAGGCGGCAGGATTGTTGCCGGCACGAGCAGCGGCCGACAGGGCTTCGATATCCGCACCGGTCAACACGCCGTCATTGTCGAAGTCACCAGCCAAACCACCGCCGATCAAACTGGTCAGCATGTAGTCGTCTTGTCCGAGTTGGCCGCTCACCGTGAAGTAGTTCGCGAAAACTTCACCATCCAAGCCGCTCTTGCCATTGGCTTGCAGGATGCCTTCGTCCCACAGATCTTGGTAGGTGATCGGATCGGTGTTGATCCAGTCGCCGAATTCGTCCACCTTGGCGTTCACGATACCCGTGTTGTCCACAGTGAAGGTACCAGGGCCAGTGAAGTTGATGACGTAGGTCGGCTGGTCGATGTCGTTGTCCGGAGTGAACGGATTCGTCAGAACCAGGTCACCGTAGAAGGGGTAGGTGTCATCGGGAATGTAATCACCGCCGGTTAGGTCCACTGACCCGTCGTTGATCGTCATAATGACGTTCAAGCCGTTGACGGGCGTGTCGCCCCACAGCCCGAAGCTTAACTGACCTTCGTTCTCCAATCGGCCACCATTCGTGATGTCGATGAGGATCTCAGCGTAATCCAGTTCGGTATCTGGATCGCCAAAGTTGTCGTCCGCTCGCCAGCTACCAAACGCCGCGGCACCGCCGCCTTCGTCATTAACTGCCCCGATACGCGAAAAGGTGCCGCCGTCGAGGACGAGGCGGGACATGTCGAGCTGCGTCCAGCGGTTTTCGCTCCAGTCATCGGTCGAGATTTGTTGCCACTTGGCACCGCCCGTGATGAACAGCGAGCTGCCTTGCTTCATGCGAAAGTCGTTGTCGAGCGCGTTGGCATCGTAGGTCACTGTCGAGCCACTACCGATGTTGATCACTTCGGCTTCGCCGTCTTGAGCACCCCAACCATTCGCACCACTCATGGTGAACAAATACAAATCAATCGTATCGCCACCATTCCACTTGGGATCTTCCCAGTTACCATCGCCGCCGTCCCAGGTGACGTCGACTGCAAATGCGTGACCAGATAATGTCACACCTAGAACTAGCGCCATTGCGCCACACCAACGCTTCAAACTAAATAACATCTGTGCACTCTCCGAGATTCCATCAAAGAATTACAACTGCAGTCGAACTCGCCACTCCGCGCTAAACCTGCCCTGAGCACGACGAGTTCTTTGAAAAGCATCCCCTGGATCGATAGCGACTACGAGCTCCAGTAGTTGCCGAAAACAGAGCCCGAATGGGCCTGTTCAATCATCATAATCGCTGTAAATGTTAATGTCTACGAGCGAGTGTCATGATTGACGAACTGCCAGGGCGGCAACCATGCTATCCAGCTAGACGTTTCTTTAACTGTCGCTAATGCGTCGTTAATAATCCAGGTGCGCCGAGCGAGTTTGACATCAATTGGGTGACGTGATGGCGTCTTCCGTCAAGATTGCGTGACGTATCGTCGTGCGGTTATCGGACGTGTAGACGATGTGTATTCGTTGATCTTTTGTCTGGATGGCCGTTGGATAAGCGAACGCTCCCGGGCCCTCCGCGATGTTGCGGCGATGTGGAAACGTCTGTCCGCCGTCGGTTGAGATCGCCACGGTCAAAGGTGTCCGATCCACCATGCTGTCATTGTATACCAGCAGCAGATGGCCGTTGGAGAGTCGCTTCAGGTCGACGGCCGAGTTGGGATTGGGGAACTCAGTGTCGACTCCGCGCGACCAAGTGAAGCCGCCGTCATTGGATTCGCCGCGTACAATCCAACCGCGCGTCGTTGGTTCATAGTCACCGGCGCGTCGACAGAAGGCGACTAAACGTTTGTCATCAATCTGCGCGACGGCTGGCTGCAGATTGCCTTTGTCGGAGGCCAGAATGCCGCTTGGTTCCCACGTGTTCGAGCCCACTCGTTTGCGTAGGAATCGCGATGTTGAGTCGGCACCTGTGACCTCGGGATCGGCTCCTGTCTCGTGATAGATCGGCAATAAGTAATCACCATTCCGTAGCAAGATCGGTTGGCCACGCACCATCGTGCCTTCTTCGAAAGTCACCATAAACGAATCGGACCAAGTGTGGCCGTGATCGCGCGAGATCTTGCCGGCAATCCGCGATGACGACCATGTGTCACCATATCGCGTCACGTAGAAGAACCACAGAATACCGTCCGGGGCTTGCCAGATCACTGGATTGCCGAGCGACAAGAACGGCTGTTGCGCGATCGGTTGAGGGGCCGTCCAGTTGTTGCCATCTGCGTATGAGCCACCGGACAATCGGAGCCCGTAGACCTTCGTTTCGTCAGCGTACTCGCCCGCGCCGCCGTAATAGGCCAGATAGAGATCGCCGTTATCGAGTTGGTCGAAGCAGGACGGATGTTTGTAATCACCCGTCTTGATTTCAGGACCGATGATGCGGTGGTACTCGATCGGAGCAGCAGCGAACGCGCGTACACTCAGGCAGGACAATAAAATCGCGACAAACGTTCGCAGAGCAGGGCAGGCACGCATGGCGGGGTTCCTAAGGTGGCGAAGCATAGCAAGGAATGCTACACAGCGTACCGACTAGGACCCAGGTTTTTCAAGGACGCACGCGCGAAATCGAGTACCGCAGTTGGCGCCTTGCGGCGAACAAATGTCTGTTGCGCTTATACCGGAACGCCGCCGGTTTCCGGCAAATCAATCGAAATCAACTCGCCGTCATTCAGTTCGAAGAGAGCACACCGATTGCCGCCGCGTTGCTTCGCCAAGTACATCGCCTGATCGGCTTCTTCGATGAGCCGCTCCCCACGGATTGGCTCATTTGCGTGCGGGCGGAAAATGACTCCACCAAGACTGCACGTCGTTTGGGCCTTTGGTTCATCAGCAAAATGAATCGCTTCAATCCGGCTGCGGAGACGTTCGCAAACTCGCGTCACTGTCTCGTTGACGGAAGTCGCCATCAATAACACGAATTCATCGCCACCATAACGCACGATGTGATCACAGTCACGTAGCGTACCGCGAATTACTTCGACGACTCGCTCCAATGCTTCGTCACCCAGGTGATGGCCGTAGTTGTCATTGAGCGATTTGAAATTGTCGATGTCGATAAACAGGACAGCCACCGCACGTTCGTCGTCCGCGGCATCTATGAGTAGTTCAGTAAGGGTTGGCTCAAGAACTTTGCGGGACAGGGCACCGGTCAGGTCGTCAGTCTGAGCCTTCTTCTTCCATTGACTCGATTCGACACGCGCGTTTTCGAGTTCTTGCTTGGCTTCGTCGACATGTCGTTGGATCGATGCCACGTTGAGTTGACTTTGCACAGCGATCTTGGCCAAAGTCGCTTGCGCCTTCGCCAGGATCTGCTCGACCGGAGGTGTATCGCCCAAGTCAATGTTGAACAGCGCCGCAACTTCATTGGTACGCAAGCCGACATCCGTGAGGAAATCGTGAAGCTCTTCCGGCGCTACGTTGAACGTGTGTTGGAGATCCGCAAACAACTGCTCACTCTCGGCATCACGCGCGGACCGTAGTGCTTCGATGTAAGCTGCCAGACTGGCGGCGCCACGCAACGCGTTGGGATAATAAGGCAGCGTCAAATCAGCGGGCAGCTGGTCGTCGGAATTGAAGTTGCGGATTGGAGTATGGTGCTTACCAACCGCATCGACCAAGTAGTTATCGAGCCGCCAACGTAGGCACAGTTGCGTGCTGACCTCGACGTGATTGAAGCCAAACGTGCGCTCCTCGGCCGCCAGCAGTTCGGCATCGTTGTTCGCTGCGATGCTCAGTCGGCTATATTCTTCAGGTGCCGCATCCAGCAGCACAATACGACCGATGTCTTGCAGCAACGCGCCTAGGAACCACACGGATTCATCGACGCCCGGAGTGCGTTGCGCGAGAGCTTCGGCAGCGACTGCTTGAGTCATGCAGTTGCGCCAGATAGCTTGGTAAATCGTCTTGTATTTGATCGAAGGCCCTTGATGGTCGGCAAGGGAGAAACTAAGCACAAGCGTGCGAACTAGATTCGCGCCGAGAATCGGCACAGCCGAATCGATCGAGGACACTCGTTGACGCAGTCCAAACAGTGCCGAATTCACGGTGCGCATGATCCGGCTGCAGATCGCGGGGTCGCCTTTGATCGTGCGGATCATCTCGTCAAAATCGGGCTCCGGCTCCTGTGCCAATTCGACCACGCGAATGGCAATTTCCGGCAGGCTTGGGATACGATCCGATTCCAGTAGTTTGTGCAGTGAGATTGTCATGGTAGACCTATCGAAGCAATCGTTGTGTTACTTGCTTTGAAAATGCGTTGCAGGCCAGAGCATCTGCTGACAAATTCGCGTACGTTCTGAGTGACCAGGAAAGTAGTCGGCCGGTTGAGATGAGATCGTCATCGCCGCCCGTTTTGTTTGGAGAAGAATCACGATGAAACTCGTACAACAAGTTTGGAACCCACGGATCGTGACGGCGATCATTGTTGGAACAATTGGTCTCGCCCTGACCCGGTCCTTGGTCGCGCAGCAAGTCGACTACGACAGGCAATGGCCTCAATGGCGCGGGCCGCAAGCCAATGGAGTTGCCCCGCATGCATCTCCCCCACTTGTATGGAACGGCGAGAAGAATGTGCGTTGGAAGATTCCGGTACCGGGCGAAGGGATTGCCACGCCAATTGTGTGGAATGAGAAGGTTTTTGTGGTTGCGGCTGTGCCGACAGACCGACCGGCCGATACCCCCGTTCAGCCACACGACGACGCGCGAACACAACCGCCCAATCGGTATTTTCAGTTCACGGTGTTTTGTTTCAATCGGCAGACGGGCGACACGATCTGGCAACGCGTGGCCGCTGAATCAGTGCCGCGCGAAGGTCATCACGTGACGAATTCTTATGCGTCCGGATCGCCCTCAACCGATGGACATCGGCTGTACGTATCCTTTGGGTCGCACGGTATGTTTTGCTATTCGTTGGACGGGGACTTGCTTTGGCAACGCGATCTCGGCGACATGCGAACTCGCCGCGGTTGGGGAGAAGCGGTCACGCCGGCGATCGCGAATGATGCATTGATCGTCAATTGGGATCAAGAAGACGATTCTTCGTTGATTGCTCTGGATGCGGCCACGGGCGATGTGAAATGGCAAGTCCCGCGTGACGAGCCGACAACGTGGACGACGCCGCTAATTGTGTCTCGCGCCGGCAAAACGCAGATCATCGTGAATGGGCAGAACCGAGTACGCAGCTATGACGCTGCAAATGGTGAAGTTTTGTGGCAGTGCGGCGGGCAAACGGTGAATCCAATTCCGTCACCGATCGCTGACCGGGACACCGTGTACTGCTTTAGCGGCTACCAGGGCGCGGCCGGTTACGCGATTCCACTTGATGCGCAAGGCGATGTCACTGAGACTAATCGCGTGCGTTGGCACCATCACGAGAACACGCCATACGTGCCGTCACCAATTCTCTACGACGGCCAGCTCTACTTCACTCGTGCCAACAACGGCATTCTCACCAGCTTGCGAGCAAGCGATGGAACGGTCGTGTTTGGTCCGGAGCGAATTCCGGGTGTCAGTAATCTGTATGCCTCCCCGGTTGCCGCAGCAGATCGGATCTACTTTACGAGTCGCGAAGGAGTCACGACCGTGATTCAGCCCGGCAGCGAATTGAAAGTACTCGCAACAAACGAACTGGGGGAGCCTGTCGATGCGTCGCCGGTACCAGTCGGCAAACAACTGCTGATCCGCAGCACGACGCATCTTTATTGCATCGAAGAATAGTTGTGATGCATTTGTTCAACATCGCGACGTGATGCAAAAGTTCTGGGAAAATCTTCTGCCGCTTTCTCCTGCCGACTGAAATGGAGATAGGTTTCAGTTGGCAAGTCAACTAAGCGAGTTCAGGTAGCTGGGTTCGCAGCTCTTCGCGGCAGGATCGTTTAGAACTGCGACGGAAACGAGGAAAGCAATGTCACGATCGCCAGTCTATTGCGGCCGATGTCGACAAGAAGTTGAACGTGAGACCTTTAACTTTTGGCAAGGAACGGCGTGGTGCAGTGAGTGCTGCCAAGTCGTGCCAGGCTGTTTGACCAAGGTTCCACTGTGGATGGTGGCTCTCGTTTGGGTCTTGGCAGTCAGGTTGCATATTGGCTAGAGCGAGCTTGAATTAACGAAGTCCTCCTGCAGAAAGGTGTAGCCGTCGATGTCATTCTCTACTGCCATGAGCGTGGCGGCCACTGGAATCCAACAAGGCTTTCAAAAGTTGGATGACGCGGCGCGCCGAATTGCCGAGCCCGATTCAGATGACTTGGCGAAAGACTTGGTCTCGGCGATCGAAGCCAAGCACAGTGTCGCCGCCAACGCTGCCGTTGTGAAAACGTCCGACAAGATGGTTGGATCGCTGGTCGATATGATGGTTTAGTCGGTTAGTTCCGATTTTCGAATGATGATTTTTGAATGTTGAATGTTAGTAACACTTCACTGGAATGAAGTTGCTCTTGCTGGCCCGTTGAATCTGGTGTCAAGATTCGAGTAGTCATTAGACTACGGAATCTTGGTGGGGCATTGCGACTTTGCGCTGAGAATGTCGAGTATTGCGTGTATTCTCGTGCTCGTGCTCATGTCAGTGAGAACTC
>JAGQPK010000185.1 GCA_020426755.1 Planctomycetales bacterium | reverse complement strand
ACAGCGAAACTCCAGCGGCGACAGATAATTCGCCTTAAATCCCATGGCCATCGAATAAAACAATAAGGGATAGATGATCCATCGTTCCCGATTCGACATGGAAGAGGACTCCGAGGAAGATGATAGTGTGTAGAACGTAGAGCAGTCGCCAGCGAGTAGAAGAAAGTGCAAGCCGCTCCGCAGGCACGGTGGTGAGGATACCACGAACGCGCTCGGTCGCCGAGCGCAGTGCCACCCATATGGAGTGCGGCCGCGCAGCTGCCGCTTTCAAACGAAGCCAACCGCATAAGACAACGCACGGCGCTCAAACATTAAGTAGCGTTACCCAAGCAACACCACCCCATCAACACCAAACGGCCGGATTCCATCCCAACTCGGTGGCAACGCTAAATGAAAAGCGATAGCTGCGCGATCGCACTCCAAAATGTGCTCAGCGCAAAAAAAACTGTCCGGCAGCATCCGTGCTGCGGACAGTCATTCGTGTGATACTCTGTCGCTGCGGGATGACAGAGTATCTAAAGGTTCGCAATCGGGGCGTTTCCGTGCTCCGATTCGTGGATATGCCTCGGCGGAATTCAATAAGAACGCCTCAGCTGGCGAACGGGTCAGTGGCCGCGACCTCATCGCCTCCGTCACCACGTCATAGCGAACAGACGGACGGACGTACGTGATTATTTCCTCGTTCGTGGTTCGTTGACTACTTAACCTAGTTGCTAGTCGCTAGTCGCTAGTCGCTAGTCGCTAGTCGCTAGTCGCTAGTCATCTACTTTCCTCCACCGAACGCACGTTCGGCAAGTTGATCGTATTGAGCGGATTGCTGTACGAGATATGCCTCCCAGCGGGCTTTGTCCCACAGTTCCAGATGGTCTCGAACTCCCACGAGGACGACATCCTTGTCCAGTGCGGCGAGCTTCACCAGTTCTGGTGGGATTCGAATCCTTCCTTGGCGATCCAGATCAACGCGTTCTGCCTGTGCATAGAACAGGCGACTGAAGGCGCGAACATCCTGACCTGTCGGCGGACTCGAAGCCAATTGTTCGGCGAGTCTCGAGAAAGCCTCCTCCGTGTATAGGGCTAGTGAACCATCCGTGCCGGGCGCGACGAAGATCGCCCCTGCTGATTTTTCCTCATCGTCGGAAGCGTTGGCCAAACTCATCGCATCGCGAAGACGTTTGGGAATGGCAAGCCGATGCTTTTCGTCAATCGTCCGAGGGAATGTTCCCGTCAGCAGCATCTTTTCACCACTCGTCCCCACTCACTCCCACTGAGCACCAAGCATATCCACATTTCCCTCCTCGTCAACATGCGATCAAAACCAACGTCTTAACTTGCCGATACGAATCGCCCTAAAGTTCCTGCGCGTCACGACTTCGCGCGTTCATTTTTTTTTCCACCGGGGTGCAGTCCGGCGAAATCGAAGCCTGCGGTGCCGCGGTGAGAACCGCCGTGGCCACCGTCAGCCGCCACAAATCGCTCGCCTGTTTGAAACCTGCCGCGGTGACTAAGATTGGTGAGTGCAGAAACACGGTGAAGCACCGGCCTTGATGGAAATTGAAGCTTGTACGCCGGCTATCTTGCCCTTCTGCGGTGCTGTCCATGACTCGTTTTTCTCACCCCATCGCCTGAATTTCCCTGCATGAGCGAAGTCGATCAGTATGACTATGAGCTGCCGAAGGAGCTGATTGCTCAGCAGCCCGTGGCGCATCGCGTCGATGCTCGTCTAATGGTCGTGCGGCGAGCGGCGGGTGAAATCGAACATGCTCACATCCGCGATTTGCCGGATATCCTGCGTCCTGGCGACGTGTTGGTGGCCAATGACTCCCGTGTCGTTCCGGCCCGATTGATCGGCACGCGGGAATCCACGGGAGGGCGTTGGCAGGGACTCTTTTTGACGGCCGACGAGAACGGCGTCTGGCAGTTGCTCAGCAAAACACGTGGCAAGCTAGTGACGGGCGAACGGATCGTGTTGCTGGATCGCTTGTCGCGTCCCGCTGTCAAACTGCGCATGCTGACACAACTCGCTGGTGGTGCCTGGGCGGCGCGGCCGGAGTCGGCGGCGAGTTGCTGGGATTTGTTGGCCGAAGTGGGACGCGTTCCGCTACCGCCTTACATTCGCGGTGGTGAGATGGTGGAACACGATTTGGACTGGTATCAAACCGTCTACGCCGACCGGCCCGGTTCCGTGGCGGCGCCGACGGCCGGTCTCCATCTGACCACAGGCTTAATCGAGCGGCTCGAACGGCACGGCGTCAGCATGGAGCGCGTCACGCTGCATGTTGGCATGGGCACCTTTCGACCGATCTCCGCCACGAGCTTGGACGAGCACGAGATGCATTCCGAGTGGGGCGAACTCAGTTCCGCCGTGGCCGCACGGCTCAGCGCTGCTCGCAGCAGCGGACGACGGTTGATTGCCGTGGGAACAACCAGCGTGCGCGTGCTCGAGTCGGCGGCTCAACAGGTCGGGCCGCTGCAACCCTGGTCCGGCGAGACGCGACTGTTCATTCGCCCGCCGTACCGCTTTCAAACAGTCGACGGCTTGCTGACCAACTTTCACCTGCCGAAGTCCACGCTGTTGGTGCTTGTCCGCACGTTTGGCGGCGACGACTTGTTGCGTGAAGCGTACGCACAGGCCGTGCAGGAGCGCTACCGCTTCTTCAGCTACGGCGACGCGATGCTAATCCTCTGAAAACCGACGCTAGCGCGTTGCGGCGAACTAATCTCGCGGTGCGCTTTCGAACTCGGCGCCGCGCCATTATACTGGCTCGCCTCAGGTACGATTGTTCATGCAGGCTGGCTCTGAAGCTTAAGGATGAGGCACATGTCCGTTGTCGAGGTCGAACAGGTATTGGTGGTTCCCGCAGCCGAATTTCACGCCTTAGGACATTTCCAAGGTGTCTCGACACGCGTCGACCACTATCTCAATCGTTTGCTGACGCCCGAATTGGTTAGCTACCGGCCGCGCGACGTCATGGAGCTCGACCCCAACTTCAAACAGCTAATCCCCTACGTCATCTTCCAGTACGATGATGAAGCCGGGCAGCGGTGGCTGTTCAACTACACGCGCGGCTCCGGCCAGGGCGAGAGCCGGCTTCACAGCAAAATCAGCATCGGCATCGGTGGCCATATCTCGCAAGAGGACGGCGATCATCACAGCAAGAACCCGTATCACGAAGGCATGCGGCGTGAATTGGCAGAAGAGGTGATCATTGAAACGGAATACCAAGACCGCTGCGTTGGCATGATCAACGATGACGAAACGGATGTCGGTCGCGTCCACCTAGGAATCGTCCACATCTTCGAAGTCGCCAACCCCAACGTACGTCCCCGCGAAGCGGAAATGCACCAAGCGGGCTTCAAGCTGCTCCACGAATTGCGGGCCGTCCGCGATTCGATGGAAAGCTGGTCACGCATCTGTCTGGACGCGCTCTATCCGGAAGGCTAAGCGTTTCGTCAGTTCAGTTGTGCCTGCGTAGTCAGTTCTCCACGTGGGTATTTCGCTGCGTCGTCTGGTTCGCTGCAACGCGTTAGCGTTGGTTTGCAGCAAAATTCGCTCGCAGAGATTTCTGAATGATGATTGCTGAGTATTGATTTTTTGATGTCTCCAACATCCGGAATCGTCATTCCGGAAGCAGACACCGTCATTCCTCATTCGAAGCTCCCGTCATGCCCCGGCCGATCTACCTGGACAATCACGCCACGACACAAGTTGACCCGCGCGTGGTGGCGGCCATGGAGCCTTACTGGACGGAGCAATTCGGCAATGCCGGAAGTACCAGCCACGCCTGGGGTACCGCGGCCCGCGATGCCGTGGAATCCGCGCGTGAAACGATCGCCCGGGCAATTGGGGCGGATCCGAGCGAGCTGATATTTACCAGCGGTGCGACGGAAAGTAACAATCTCGCGTTGCGCGGCTTAGCCGAGCGTCATGCCGCCAGTTCGCGCAGGCAATTCATTAGCGTGGCCACCGAGCATCGCGCCGTTCTGGATCCGCTTCAGCGTTTGGCCGGCCGCGATTTCCCCGTGACACTGCTGCCGGTCGAACCGCGCTCAGCCGGCGCGCACTGGGGCCGCGTGTCACTCACGCAACTGCCAACGCAACTCACCGCCGATACGTTGCTGGTCAGTGTGATGTTGGCCAACAACGAAACAGGGGTAATTCAGCCGCTGGCGCAAATCGCGTCTCTCTGTCGTGCGAACAGCGATGCGCTACTACACACGGATGCGACGCAGGCAATCGGTAAACTGGCACTTGATGTCCGGCAGCTTGATGTGGATCTGTTGAGCTTCTCCGCCCATAAACTGCACGGCCCGAAGGGAATCGGCGCCCTCTACATTCGTCGCAAATCACCGCCGATCCGGCTGCAACCGTTGATCGATGGCGGCGGCCAAGAGAAAGGCTTGCGCAGCGGGACACTCCCGGTGCCGCTCATTGTCGGGTTTGCCCGCGCGATCGAACTCGCTCAGCAGGAGCGCTCGGCCACCCAGCAGCGGCTCGACGAGCTACGGCAGCGGCTCTGGCAGCAGATTCAGTCCGCCCTGCCCGACTGTTCACTCAACGGCCCCGCACATGGACTCGATGAGACGGGTCAGCCGCTCCGACTCGTCAACAATTTGAACATTCAATTCCCGGGGGTCGAAGGCGCATCGCTGATGCTGCACACCCCCGAGTTGGCGATGTCCAGCGGCAGCGCCTGCACGTCGGCGCATCCCACGCCCAGCCACGTGCTGCGTGCGCTGGGCCTGGACGACGACGCCGTACGAAGTAGCCTCCGACTCGGTCTCAGCCAGTTCAACGCGATGGAGGAAATGGATGAGGCGGCCAGCAGGATCGCCGCCGCAGTGGCTCACTTGCGGGCGTTCAAGAGTTGACGACTCGTCGCGGGCGGACGCGAGACGGGATCGAAAAACGGGCGGCGACCGGCAATAATCCGCTTCCCTTGGCAGACTAATTTCTATAATTTAGACAACAAGGGCTGTTGAAAATCCACATTGAGTGTGGGCGGCCCGGTTGGGGACAACTCGAATTTCCTGTGGGAGCTGAAATACGATGGCGATTACTTTGACAGAGCGCGCCGCGGAAGAAGTAAAGCGAATTTTTTCCGACCAGAAGCTGGCCGAAGGCACGGTTCTGCGCGTGGGTGTGAGTGGCGGCGGTTGCAGTGGTTTCATGTATCGCTTGGCATTCGACACGAATTTCGACGATGCCAAGGATTCGCGCTACGAGCAGCACGGCGTCGCAATGGTCGTCGACAAGAAGAGCGCGCTGTACCTGGACGGCACGACGGTCGATTTCTTCGATGGCCTTGAGAAGCGGGGCTTCACCTTCGACAATCCGAATGCTGTCAAGAGCTGTGGTTGCGGAAGCTCGTTCCAAGCCTAAACTGAGAGTTCGGCAGCCAATGTTACGAACTCGATGGGTTGCGTCCGCGCCAAGCCGATGGGGTGGACGCTTCCTCACTATTGCGGGCAAAAGCGGACCCTATGCAGCGCGTGTACATCATTGGAGTCGGTGACGACGGCGTTGAAGGATTGACTGCGGCGGCGCGCCAGGTATTGTCGCAAGCCGAGGTCGTGCTGGGATCGCCAGCGATCCTGTCTCGCTTGGGATTGGCGGCGAAAACGGTCGAGTTGAGTCCGAAGTTGGACGAGATGGTGCAGCAAGTGGCTGCGCACGTCGACCGACGCGCGGTCTTGCTGACGACCGGCGATCCGCTGTTTTACGGCGTGGCACGCTATCTTTGCGATCGCTTGGGCAAAGAGCGTTTCGAGGTGATGCCGCACGTCAGTACGATGCAGTTAGCGTTCGCCCGCATCAAGGAAAGCTGGGACGATGCTTACTTGGCCAGCCTATCAACGCAGCCGCTGGACCGAGTGATCCAGAAGGCGCGGCTGGCGGAGAAGATCGGCCTGTTCACGACCGATCAAGTGACGCCTAAACAAGTCGCGGCAGCCTTTCTAGCGCAGCAACTGGACTACTTCACGGCGTTCGTGTGCGAGAACCTGGGGTCGCCGGACGAACGCGTCACACAGGCTGACTTGGCCGATATCGTGCAGTTGGACTACGCGCCGCTGAACGTGATGGTGCTGGTGCGCAAGCCGTTCATTCCGGATCGGCCCGCCGAGATGTCCGGGCAACGAGTCTTCGGCAATCGCGACGAGTTGTTTCTGCAGGCCTCGCCCAAACGTGGCCTGTTGACGCCCATGGAGGTTCGCGTAATTGCCTTAGCAGAAATGGATCTCGGCCCGTCCAGCATTGTCTGGGATGTGGGTGCCGGCAGCGGTTCCGTCGCAATCGAAGCCGCCCGTTTGGCGCCGCAAGGCAAGGTCTACGCGATTGAAATGGATCCAGAAGATCATCAACTGATGTCAGCCAACGCGCAGCGTTTTCACGTGGGCGAGAGCCTCGTGCCGGTGCTCGGCTGCGCCCCCGACGCTTGGGCCGACCTGCCGGACCCCGATGCGATTTTCGTCGGCGGCACCGGTCGCTCTGTGGGCCAGATCGTCGCCATGGCGTTGCAGCGTCTGAAGCCTCGCGGGCGCCTAGTCGCGAACGTCGGCAGTTTGGACAACGTACTGTCCGTCAAAGAGGTGTTCCGAGCGATCCCCGGTGAAGCCGCCCTCCGCATGATCCAAGTGGCCCACGGCACCGACCAATTGGATCGCGTCGGGCTGGAAGGCATGAACCCAACCTTCCTGTTGAGCTTCGTGAAAGGTTGATCAGATGGATACGACTGATCGGACCGATATCTGACAGATCCGACTGATCAGTCTGATATCCGTCCGACTGATCAGACCGATCCGACGGATCAGTCTGACATCTGACTGATCGGACTGATCCGGCGTCACCGTTTCTTGGTCCGCACATAAGTGCGGATATGATCGACGAACAGGTCACCGAAATCTTCGCACTTACGGTCGCCGACGCCACGGACTTCGCGGAATTCCTCCAGCGTCATCGGGAAGCGGCGTGCCATATCTCGCAGTGACGCATCGCCAAACACAATATATGCCGGCACGCCTAGCGACTCCGCCTGGTCGCGACGCAGCTTTCTCAGCGTCTCAAACAGCGTCGTGTCGACGCCCTCCATCGACTCGGCACCGCGACGCACTTCTGTCTGCCGCTTGGCGCGCGCTGCCGGCTTGAGCAGCCTCGGTTCCGATTCGCCTTTCAGCAACAGACGCCCTTCCGGGGTAATGCTCAACGTACTGTATTCGCCGGTCTTCGCCAGATAGCCTTGTGCAACCAATTGCTCAATCCAATCGCGTACCTGTCGCCGTTCGTAGGCGGCTAACAGCCCGTACGTCGACAATTGGTCGTGGCCGAACTGCTGGATCCGCTGTTCTTGTGATCCGCTTAAGACGAGCGACGTGTAGTCAGCGCCGAACCGTTCGTGCAGTCGCGTGACGCATGACAGGATCTTCTGGCCGATCACCGTCGCGTTATCGACGGTGTCCAGTTCGTTCAAGCACACGTCGCACGCTTTTTCGCACGGCTTCGCCAGCGTCTCACCGAAGTAGGCGACCAACGATGCATGCCGACAAACGACGGAGGTGCAAAAGTTGGCAATTGCCTGCAATGACGCCTCGGCGCCCTGTTGCGCCACGGGGTCTTCGTGGTTGATCATCTTCTTCCAGGTTAGATAATCCCCCGGCGCATAGAACAACCAGCAATCCGACTCCAATCCGTCGCGGCCCGCGCGGCCACTCTCTTGCTGATAACTTTCCAGCGACTTGGGCATCGCAGCATGGATCACGAAACGCACGTTCGGCTTGTCGATGCCCATGCCAAACGCGACCGTGGCCACAATGATGTCCGCCCGGTCCTCAATGAATGCTTCTTGGTTGTGTTTGCGAACTTCGTCGTCCAAACCAGCATGGTACGGCAGCGCCCGAATTCCCTTCTCCTGCAGCGCCACCGCGGTCCGTTCGACCTCCGCACGACTGATGCAATAGATGATCCCCGACTCGCCGCGCCGCTCCGTCAGCACCTCCATCAGCTGGTTCATCAATTTGCCGCGCGGCCGCACTCGATAAGTCAAGTTCGGTCGATCGAACGAACCGACCAGATAGGTCGGTGTCGCTAAGCCCAATTGTTCAGCGATGTCTTCGCGCACCTGCTGGGATGCCGTCGCGGTATATGCGTGAATTCGCTGCTGAGGGAAGCGTTCCTTAAGCAAGCGCAGTCCGCGATACTCCGGCCGAAAGTCGTGTCCCCAACTGCTGATGCAATGAGCCTCGTCGATCGCAAAAAACGACAAAGGTATCGTCGTCAAGAACCGCAGCATCTTGTCCGTCAGCAAACGCTCCGGCGAAACATACAGTAGCTTCACTTCACCTCGGCGTAGCGATTCGGCGATGCGACGACGTGTCTCAATCGACTGCGTACTGTTGACGCATTCCGCTGGCACACCGCACGCCTGCAGTCCATCCACCTGATCTTTCATCAACGAAATCAGGGGAGAAACCACCACCGCCAATCCGTCGCGGCACAGCGCCGGCACCTGAAAACAGAGCGACTTG
>JAGQPK010000184.1 GCA_020426755.1 Planctomycetales bacterium | reverse complement strand
TTCGCCACGATGCGCAGCGTCGGTTCTTGGCCCGGCGCCGATTCATGCAATGCCGAGAACCGCGGCTAACGCCTATCGGCGAACTTGCGATTCGGGATCACACTCGGTCATATACGACAATGCGCTACTTCGTCGGCAGGCCGAGTAAGTACTTGGCGACTCGCGTCGGATACTCTTGGCCTCGATCGTGAACCTGCTTTACGACGGGTAGCAATCCTGCCGCATCGTCGTCCATGTCGTCAATCAAGTGGACGGCTTGCAACGACAGGAACTCTTCGTTCGAAAGTGCCGCGGTGCGGATAGTATCCAGCGCTTCGCTCGTTCTTTCCGCCAACCAGAGCCCTCGCGCTGCAGCCACACGGACGCTGCCGGACTCGTCCCGCAACCCCGCTCGCAGCGTTGCCAACGCATTGTCATTGACAGACGTGACTTCGAGTTGGTTGCCCAGGCCAATCAGTGCCCAATAACGGACCGCTGCGTCGGCGTGCTGAGCAGCCTGGAGCAGCACCGACTGATCGCCGTGCGGGTTGCAGGCGACGCGATTAGTGTGCATCAGCGTGAGCAGCAGTTGCTCCGCATTCTCCTGCTGAAGAATGGCCCAGCGCGACCCGATCTGCGCAGCACGCTGCTGCAATTCCGCTTCTGGGATCAACCCCGTGTCTCGAGTTTCCAGCGCCCAGTTCTCGTGCGCGGCCCGCAGTTCGCCCAACACGAGCGAGAGTTCACGGTCGTCGGCCGCCTCGTCGATTAAATTGTGAACCTCATGCGGATCCTCTTGCAGATCATAAAGCTCCTCGTACGGTTTGGTCTTCGCCAGAAAGCGAGCTTGGATCGGATTCAATTGGCCGGCCGCGAACAGACGACGCAACTCCTGCATCGTATGCTCTTGCTCCATGTAGTTGAGCACCTGCGCGTAGGGTTGATACGCTTGGTAGTTGCGCAAATAACGGTACCGCGCGGTCCGGACTCCCCGCACCATGTCGTAGCGTTCATCCATGCGGTCGCGAATCAGATGAAGCAGCTGCCGCGGCGCAGCACGATGTTCACCCAAGAACGGTCGGCTGTGCATGTAGTCTGGAATCGGCACGCCGGCCAAGTTGAGCGTTGTCGCGGCCAGATCCATAATGCTGATCAGCTCGTCACTGACCGTACTGGGAGTGCCCTGCCCGTCGACGCGTAGACGTTCGGGGATTCGCACGATCAGGGGCACTTCGACGCCAGAGTCGTAGAGCCAACGCTTGTTCCGCGGCAGGCCGGCACCGTGGTCAGACCAAAAGATCACAATCGTATTGTCGGCCAACCCATCCTCTGCCAACTGTGACAACACCTCGGCAGCCAGCTTGTCCATCGCCGTGATGTTGTCCAGATAGTGTGCCCAATCAGCCCGGGTCACCGCCGTATCAGGATAGTATGGCGGCAGCTCAACTTTGGCCGGATCGTGCAACTCGGCGTCCGAGAGACTTTTCGGACGCGAGTAGTTGAAGACCTTGCTCTCGTGAGTGTTCGTAAAGTTAAACACGGCGAAGAACGGCTGATCTGGGTTGGACCGATTTCGCCAATGAGCTTTATTGCTCGATTCATCCCAACAGCGCCCGTGATTGCCCGTGATGTTGTAATCCGTTTTCGAATTATTCGTGCAATAGTAGCCGGCGTCGCGTAGCAGTTGTGGAAACAGAGCGACGTGCGCCGGCAAGTCGACACGGCAGCGCATGAACTGATTGCCGAGTGTGCTCGGATACATGCCGGTAATAATCGACGCGCGACAGATGGCGCAAACCCCGGCGACGGTCGAGGCATTCGTGTAACGCACGCCTTCCGCGGCTAGACGGTCGAGCGTCGGTGTCGTCGCCTGCGGATGATCGTAGCAGCCTAGGTGCGGGCCAATGTCTTCGCAACTGATCCAGAGAATGTTAGGCCGCGCCGCTGCGGACACTGCAGGTGCCTGGCCGTCGAAGAAGTGCAGCGCCAACACGAGCGCCGTCGTTAATACGGTTCGTAAACCATTCATAATCCGCTCCGTTGTCTGCATGTCGAGTAGCGTCTGCGCTGACGTCATTCTGGAGGCGATTGCTGCCTCGCGGACTTCTCACGTTCCATCGCGCGATCGTGCCGGTTCGGCTCGGCAACCGTCAGTAGGCCCCAGGATAACGCTTCGTCTTGCGTGTATTGCTTGCCCAACGTCAACGCGGTGGTGGCCTTCGACAGCTCGTAGCCCAAATAGAATGCATGCGCCGGATCCACGTTCTTGGGCCCCAACGCCATCAATTGTTCGAACAAATCAAAGGCATCCCGGGAACGCAGGTTAACCCCTGCGGCAACCAATCGCAACTCGCCGCGTTCGGCAAACAGTCGGTAATTCGCATCACGAATCGCCGCCGCCAGTTCTGCCAGAACCGCGTCACCTCGCTCGAACAGTCGAGCGTCTCGCAACATGAGCAGCCGCGAGTCCAGCCGTTTTGGCGGGACGCGATTGGCGTTCGCGTAATGGATCAGTCGGCGCGCCACATCGCATTCACGCACGCTGCTGCGTGCCCAGTTGATAACTTGCGTGGTCAGCACGCGGCGGATTTTCCATTCGGCACAACAGGCTAACAAAATCGTGTTGACGCCCGCCGAGTCGACATCCGTCAGTTCAGTGACGTTACCGATCCCCATCAGCATTTCACAGTCAGGCCAGCGGCGTCGACACTCGGCGTAACGCAGCAAGCTGTCAGCGAAACCAAAGCCGATGGGCGACAGGATCGGATCGATACAATAGCGCACACCGTGCTGTTCGAGGAATTCAATCGTATCGAGCAGCGACTCGGGTTCGGCAGGGTCGTCCGGCACTGCCACGACTTCACAGCCCCAATCTGGTGCCGCTGCCCGATTCGTCGAATTTACGCTGAGCACAAGTTCAGCGCCGGCAGTTGTCGCGGCAGCAATCTCGTGTGGATCGAAACTATCAATCGACACGCGCAGGCCGTGGTCCTGTAACCGTCGCACCACGTCGCCGACGTCTGCCCAACGCTCACCCGGTTGGCAGCCCAAGTCGATCACATCGGCGCCATCGGCGGCCAGACTTTTTGCGAGCGTCAAAAGTTCATTGGCCGGCAGCCGTGGGGCGTGATTGATCTCGGCCAGGATTTCGATGTCGTGATCGCCATAGCCGCTGCGGGTAGGTTGGCCGGCGACACCCATAAAATCTGGAATGCCTCGCAAATCACGCGGGCCGACAACGATCGGCACAGCGGTGAGGGCGTGCAACGGTGACAGATCTCCGTCACAGTAGCCCGGCACCATGATCGTCGTCGCTCCACTCGTAACAGTTAAGCGTTTGGCAATCCAAGCTGGCGTCATCAGTGCGGCAACGGTAATCGGCAGCACTTGAATTGAATAGTCAAAGCCGCCAGCGGCAGCAAGCGGCTCGATCACTTCGCGCAGTGCCGTGGCCGCCAACTTGCCGGTGACGAATTGCCAATGCGGTTTGGCCGCCGCCTTGCCGTCAGCCATCAGTTGTCGCCGCGTGGAGGCGCGGCCCCGGCCAAACCACCATTTACGGGCAGGACGTGCCCCGTCACAAAATCGGCGGCGGGCGACACAAGATACAACGCCGCCCGTGCGACGTCCTCGGGCAGCCCCCAGCGACCGCGGAGTGATTCGGTGGTGGCCCGTCGCTGCCAGTATTCGTCAGCTTGCTCGCCCCAAGAAGTGCGAATCCAGCCCGGGGCGACGCAGTTGACGCGCACTTGCGGGGCCAACGAGCGGGCCAGGCTGCGGGTGAACGCCATGATCGCCCCCTTCGTCGCCGCAAACATCTCGCCGCTGTCGCCCTCCATTCCGGTAGCGGCCTGATCCCAACCAATATTCAAGATCGCACCGCTCCCCATCTGTCTCATTCGCTGGCCAACATCACGTGACAGCAGAATCGTGCCTTGGACGTCGACTTGCCAAAGCCGATGCAGCTTGGCCTGAAAACCCAGCTGTGCCGCCTCGCCGGTCAGCACATCGGCACCCGCATTGTTAACCCAAATGTCGACCCGCTCCAAATCGTTCCACACTCGTTCGACAAACTGAGCACAATTATCCGGACAAGCCACGTCGGCGGCCATGGCAGTCGCCACACCACCGGCGGCACGGATCTCAGTCGCCAGTTGCTCGGCGACAGATAACCGGGAGCAGGCGTGCAGCAAGACGCGAGCACCATGGTTGGCCAGCAGACGCGCGATGGCGCGGCCGATACCACCCGAGGCTCCGGTGACGACCGCCGTCTGACCGGTCAGCAAGTCGAACTGCGTAGAATTCATGGGCGAGGCAATCCGGAGGCCTGTCGATTGAGGAATGAAGACTTTTGATTTTTGAATGAGGAAGGTAACGGTGCAGGCGGTCCTCCTTCATTCAAAAATCAGAAATCCGCAATCAGCACTCCGAAATCCGCGACTGCAGCGGGGCAAACCGGCGTCGCTTGAGGAATGATGATTTCGGATTCCTGAATGAGGAAGTTAACCGTGCAGGCGATCCTCCTTCATTCAAAAATCAGAAATCCGCAATCAGCGTTCCAAAATCCGTGTCCACAGCGGGGTAAACCGGCGCTAACGCGTCGCAGCGAACTTAGGGGCCTGGCGGCGACCGACTAAAACTAGAGTATGTCCCCAGTGGGCCGCTCGCTGCAAGCGTCTACGTCGACAGGCTACAGCCCGTTTGTTACGATGACGAGTCCCTCTGGGAGCCGCTCCGCGATTCATGCGGTACGGCAAGCTCGTGGCGTCACTGACGAGGACTTATGTCTCAAGGCAAAAACATGTCGCAGCGCAAGCAGAACACAGCAGCTTCATCGGATGCGACGTCCAAGGGCACCTACGCATTCGTGAGTTTGGGCTGCCCCAAGAACACTGTCGATAGTGAACGCATGCTGGGTCTGCTGCGGTTGGACGGCTACCAGCTGGTCGGCGATCCGTCTGGCGCGGACTTCGTGGTGGTGAACACTTGCGGATTTATCGAGGCCGCGCGGCAAGAGTCATTCTCCGCCATCCACGAAATGATCGACTTGAAACGACAAGGCAAGACACGCGGCGTAATCGTGTCGGGTTGTCTTGCCGAGCGTCAGAAGGAGTCTTTGCTGGAAACGTGTCCGGAAATCGATCACCTCGTCGGGGTGTTCGGGCGCGAGGAGATTACCAAGGTTGCCGACCGTTTAGTGGGCAATTTGCAGGAACAGCGCGCGGTCTTCAATCCCGCCCCCATTCGAGCACTGCCCGACACCGACCGGCTGCGCATTACGCCACGGCACTTCGCCTATCTGAAGATCTCCGAAGGTTGCGATCGGCTGTGTACTTTTTGCGCGATCCCCAAGATGCGCGGCAAACATGTGACGAAGCCAATTGAACAGGTGATCGCCGAGGCCCAACAGCTGGCGGACGAGGGGGTTCGCGAACTGATCGTGGTGGCGCAGGACACAACTTACTACGGGTTGGACCTCTACGGGCAGACTCGTTTGGCAGACCTCTTGGGTGAACTCGATCAAGTCGAGGGACTCGACTGGATCCGCTTGATGTACTTCTACCCGATGTACATTGATGACGTGTTGATCGAGCGGATTGCGAACAGTCGACGCATCGTCCCCTATCTGGATATGCCGCTACAGCACATCAACGACACGATGCTCAAGCGGATGTCACGTCGCGTGACACGTCAGGAAACGGAACAACTTCTCGGCAAACTGCGAGCGGGTATTCCGAATCTGGTGATGCGGACAACCTTCATCACGGGGTTCCCGGGCGAGACCGACGAACAATTCGAGGAGCTGGTCGAGTTTGTCCAGGAGCAACGTTTCGAGCGAACGGGCGTGTTTACTTACTCGTTCGAACCGGATACACCGGCGGCGCAGTTGGATAATCAAGTACCAGCAGAAGTCATGGATGCGCGGCGCGAGCGATTGATGGAGGTCCAGCAACAGATTGCTTTCGAATGGAACGAACAGCAATTGGGCCAAACGTTGGAAGTGATTTTGGACGCACCGGTGCCAGGCGAAAAGCACGCGTGGGTCGGGCGTTCGAAGGCCGACGCACCCGACGTGGATGGTCTTGTCTACGTCAGTGGTAAGAAACTTAGGGCGGGTGAAATTGTGTCGTGCGAAATCGTGGCGACGCAAGGTTACGATTTGATTGGGGCGGTCGTTTAGAACATGTTTAACTTGCCAAACCAAATCACTATCGCTCGACTGGTCGTGTCGCTGGTGGTGTTCATCTTGATTCCCTTGCATTGGTTTCGCACCGCGTTGGCCTTCTTTATCGTGGCTGCCGGGACCGACTGGGCAGACGGTTATTTGGCGCGGAAGTATGGCCTCGTCACGCAGCTTGGACGCATCCTGGATCCCTTCGCCGACAAGATTCTGATCTGCGGCGTCTTTATTTTCTTAGTCGCCGAACCTCAATCGCGGATTGCTGCCTGGATGGCAGTGCTGGTGGTGGGGCGCGAGCTGCTAGTGACGGCGCTGCGGAGTTTTCTGGAGCAACAAGGCGCCGACTTTTCAGCTTCGATGTCCGGCAAGCTGAAAATGGTTTTTCAATGCGGCGCGGCTGTGCTGAGTCTGTATCTATTGAGCCGGCCGGTTGGTGAAGTGCCCGACTGGTTGCCGGTCGCGACCAGCATCACCGTCTGGCTGGCGGTAATCTCCACGATTTACTCGGGGATTGGCTACATTTTCTCCGCGATTGCGATTTTTCGACGCGGCACGGCTTAGTTCCCATTCGCGAAGGCTGCGGTAGTGGATCGCCCGGATCAGATCGTATTGCTTGTCATCGCGGGTTTCATCGTCCTAGCCAGCCTCGGCCTCTGGCTCAAAGCGGCCTATCAGATTTGGCACCGCGAACCCTTACTGGCTGCGGTGTCGCGCCGTCCCGTGCCATGGACGATCCTGGAGCTGCTGTTGATCGGCCTGCTGGGCTTTATCACACTCCAGGTTGCGTACATCGTTGCGCAACATTCCTTTGGTCTGCCGACAAATCTTTCCGATCTGGAGGCAATGTCGCCTCGGCAACAAATCACGATGACGGCTACCTTTGGCATCGCAAGTTTGTTGACGTGGGTACTGGCAATGCTGATCTGTCGCGGTGTCGCCAAGGCATCCTGGAGTGATCTCGGCTTAGCCACGCCCAACTTAACGCACGATCTCAAGATCGGCCTGGCTGGCTTTGCGATGTTGAGCGTTCCCATGTTGTCGCTCCACATGCTGCTGCACCTCATGTTTCAAGGCAGCGAACAGCATCCGTTCATCGAGCTGCTCATGAAGGATCCGCAGATCGGTTTCCTGCTGCCGATTGCGTTCGTCGCCATCTTCGTGGCGCCGCTGATGGAAGAGACGTTCTTTCGGCTCATTTTGCAGGGCTGGCTAGAACGCGTGATTGCGGCCTGGGAGCGGCAGACACTGCGTCCCGACTTGGCCCAGGTGCCGCCCGCAAGGCAATTGCTGGAAGCACACCCGGATATCACGCTGTCGCCGGAGCCAAGTGAATCGCCGCCCGATACGTTGATCGAACAGGGAAGCTTCAGTACGGGCGTCGAGCGCATACCGAGAACGGATGATTTGAATCCCTATCGGAGCCCGCTTGAGGCAAGCCCAGTCGCGATAGCAGCCGAGTCGTGCGACGCGAGTGACCTGGATGAAACCTGCGGCGTCGGCGGACTGGGACTACCGACGACGCGTCGCGGGCGTTGGGTGCCGATTGGAATTAGCGCCACCCTGTTTGCGCTGGCACACGTAGGTCAAGGGCCCGCACCAATTCCGCTGTTTCTACTGGCAGTTGGGTTGGGATACATTTACCAACGTACCCATCGGATCCTGCCGTGCATTTTGATCCACTTCCTGGTCAACCTGACGGCCATGGTACAACTGGCGCTGGAAGTCTGGCACCATCAGTGAGATCCGACGGATCAGTCCGATCGGCCTCATCCGTCAGAAATCAGCCACCAGGGTCGTTCCGACTGGGCGAAACGATTAAACTGCGACGAGCACGTGACTTGACCAGGTACTAGCAAGGACAATTGAACTATGGCGTTCGGTTTCGGCATCATTGGTTGCGGGATGATTTCCAACTTTCATGCAAAGGCCGTGGGCGATCTGCGCGATGCCAAGGTCGTTGCCTGCTACGACCAGTTCCCTGCTTCGGCTCAGCGTTTTGCCGCCGCGAACAACTGCCGGGCATACGAATCGTTAAAGGACATGCTGGCCGACGACAAGGTCGACGTGGTGACGATCTGCACGCCCAGCGGTGCGCACATGGAACCGGCGTTGGCGGCGGCCAAAGCAGGTAAGCACGTGATTGTGGAAAAGCCGCTCGAAGTTACGCTGGCTCGCTGCGACAAGGTGATCAATGAATGCGAAAAGAACGGTGTCACGCTGTCGACAATCTTCCCCTCGCGGTTTCATGAGTCATCTCAACTGATCAAGAAAGCCGTCGATAAAGGCCGCTTCGGCCGAATCACGATGGGCGATGCCTATGTGAAATGGTTTCGCACGCAGGAGTACTATGACAGCGGCGCCTGGCGTGGGACGTGGAAACTTGACG
>JAGQPK010000183.1 GCA_020426755.1 Planctomycetales bacterium | reverse complement strand
CGGGCGAATAGGCGTCGCTATTGCGCACTTTTCGATTCGCCGTGTAATGGTTGATCATCGAGTCCATATTGCCGGCGCTGATCGCAAAGAATAGACGCGGTCTGCCGAATCGCTTCCACGGCTCGCACGTCTTCCAGTCAGGCTGACTGATGATCCCAACGCTGAATCCGGCGGCCTCCAGCACTCGGCCCAGAATCGCCATCGCAAAACTTGGGTGATCGATATAGGCGTCGCCGGTGACAAAGACGACGTCGATCTCGCGCCAGCCTCGCTCGGCCGCTTCGCCAGCCGACATGGGCAGTGGTCGAGAACTTGCCGCCAGGGGGGCCGTTGATTGTCCGGCAAGCACGTCGGTAAGTTGCCCTGGCCTAGGGGTGAGGATGGGAAGTTCCACGGGTTTGACTTGGCTCCCAGTTGATGGACGATTGACGCGAACGCAGCGGGCAACTCAGTATAGTCGTGGAGTTGCGAACCGCGCAGGACCCACGGCATGTTTCGTATTTTGAAGCTGACGCGGCTGGTCGCGGAAAACACGAAAAAACTCGCCCGCTGAGCGCCCGGCTGTCGTTAAACTCAGAGAAGCCCCCTCGATGGAAGGCTACGGTCATCTTGAGTCGGTCCGCTGAAAGCTGAGTTTCTCATGGATATTGAAGAACATCGTGCACTCGTGCGTCAAGCCATTGAAGGTGACGCACAAGCACTTGAACGCCTGTTACTTGCTCATTGCGACACGGTGGCGGAGCATATTCGCCCGAAATTGGCCGGTCCGTTGCAGAGCCTAATTAGTGTCGAAGACATCTTGCAGGAGACGTTTTTTCGAGCGTTCCAGCAGATCAATAACTTTGAACCGAAGTCTGATCAGTCTTTCTTGGCGTGGCTAAAGATCATTGCCGAGAGCCGCATCGTCGACGCGATCAAGCATCAGAAGCGCAGAAAGCGCGGAGGTGACATGCGACGGGTTGACCCCGCGCATGACGTCTTTCAAACTTCTGTGGCTGACCTGATGGTGCTGTTGGCGGACGACGACGGCGATTCCCCGAGTCGTATTGTGGCGACGGACGAGGCTGTGCGTGCGATGCAGGTGGCGATTGCCTCGCTGCCAGAAGAGCAGCGACAAGCGGTGTTGTTACGCTATTTCCGCCAGAAGAGCTTCGACGAGGCCGGTGCCGAGATGGATCGATCTGCAGAGGCCGTCCGCGGCTTGCTGCGTCGCGCCAAAGTCGCCTTGCGAGAACGCATGCAGCGAACCTCGATCTGGTTGAGCAAACGATAGATATTCAATTGGAAGGGCCGAACCATGCTCCGAATCTTTACCGTCGTCCTCGGACTTGTGTTGCTGTTGTTTGCCAACAATGCGAATGCCTCAAACTACGGATATAGCGTCAATGTGAACTTCGCCGCCAACGGCGATTTCATCAGCGGGCCGGCCGGTCGGTTCAGTGAGTTGACGTGGAACAACTTTAACGAAACCAGTTCGCAAGGCACTCGCCGATTGGTCCTCGATATTTTCGGTGACCAAGGTCAAGTGATTCCACAGATCAATTGGCAAGCCCGCTCGCAACAGATCCTGACCGACGTGAAGCCGACGAACATCAATGACGGACGACTGATTCGGGGCTTTCTGGATACCCCCACGATCATCCTGGAGGGACTCGATCGTGTCGTCGAGGGGCCCGTGAACTACGCGTTGATCCTGTACACGCATGGTGGACGAGAGGGTGCCGTTGGCAAGTACTCCGTTCAAGGGGCGTCGCAAAGCCGAATCGACAATCAGGTTTTCGCGGAGAAGTTCCAAGTTGGCCCACGCGGCAATATGGTCGTGTTCGAAGATCTGAATTTCGCCGATCTCGTGATCCAGACCGAGGGGTTCGCTCCGATTAACGCCATGTCGGTCATGTATTGCCGACCTGGTGATGTGAATGGAGATGGTGTCGTCGACGTGAGCGACCTGGACGAGATCAATGAGGCGTTTAAGGATGGCACGTCGAAGCCACGCTACGACATCAATCTCGATACGAACGTCGACTTCAATGACGTGATGGCTTGGATCAAATGGTCGAAAGGGACCTGCATTGGCGATGTCAACCTTGATGGTGTCTTTGATAGCGACGACCTGATTCAGCTGTTTCAAAAGGGCACCTACGAATCCGGTGGACTCGCAACTTGGACATCCGGGGATTGGAATGGTGACTGCAAATTCGATAGCAGCGATCTGCTGCTGGCCTTTCAAGAGGGTTGTTATGAAGGTGGTGTCGTCAAGGCCGAAGACATGGAGTCGAATGCCGTGAAGGCGGAATCCGTGCCCGAACCGGCGACCGCGACGCTACTCCTGACCAGCCTGCTCGCACTGGCGGCAGTGCGACGCCGTGCGTAATCGCGGATTGTTTCGGCAGAACGTTACTTCGCCCTTTGACCAATCGAATGCTCGAGTGCAAACGAATTGCTTCGAGCACGCCGCGACTCGGTGGCTAAGATGCAACGCCGAACAGGATTGCTCGCGGTTTCCTTCGCCGCTCTCAACGCCGAGCAACTCCCAAAGCGAGAGCTGCGCGATCGTACTCCTCCCAAGCAAAGACGCTCGCGGCTTGATGTTTCAGCAACGCAACACATCGCAAATAATCACACTCGCGCTAACGAGTGTCGTTTCCTTGCAGGCTGAAATTCGTGGATAGTAAGCCGTCATGCTGAACGAATGCTAGGGTTGACTGCATTAACGAGTTCAACCGAACTCGTGACAAATCGGCAACCGAGCATTATGGATCGACGACGATGCGAACAATCAAGACACTGGTAGTGAACGCCATAGCGGCTCCATTCTTGGCATACAACGCACTGACAAACGATCGTGGTCTGGTGCTGAATGACACGGTCACGTTTTCCACGACGGGTGCGACGATCTTCTACGCCGTTCTGTCCTGCTTCTGCGCGGTGATGTTCGTTGTTGCTTTACGAACGCTGAGAGGAACTAACGCTCCCGCCGCGACAGTTGCGCAATCGAGTGCCACAACACTGGCAGTTGGGAGAGTCCGTTGTTCTACGCCTCCATCGTGTGAATCCGAACGAAACGTAGCGGCGCCGGTCTAGGCGTTGCCGTAGCTTACCAAGATCTATTCATGCGGAACGCGCAAGAGAAACGGACGAGTCGCGGCTAGTGCTGCAACTCGTCCGTTTGGTTTTGTCACAAGTCTTCGGAGAAGACTTACATTAGCGTCGGCGCGTTAGGCCCAGGACGCCGAAGAGGCTCAACATGGCCAGAACCATCGACGACGGTTCGGGCACTGCGGCGACTGCGGCACGGGTGCCTTGTTCGTATCCGCCCTCTTGGAAGGCGACAACGAAGTCAGCACTGGTGAACAACCCGTCTCCGCTCCAGTCACCTTCACTCCAATCGGCTGCCGCTCCAGTTTCGAACTTGCCCGAAGTGAAAACGCTGACGAAATCGGTCGTGTTGAATTCGCCATCCAGATTGGCATCGCCCATCCAGGTCTTCTTCAGCGTATTGACCCAAGCCAGGCGGTCGTCGTAATTCACGAGACCGTCGTTCGTCAGGTCATAGGTCGCTGCGGGGCCGCCGTTGGCCATCGCAGCGGCCTGCAAGTTCAAGTCGGCAAGGTCGAGTTGGCCGTTGCCGTCGTAGTCGCCCGTCAAACCACCGCCCAGCGTGACCGTCCCCGTGGCTGCATTGAACACCCAGTTCTGGCCAGCCGTTTGAGAAGTGATCGTCGGTGTGCCAGTGATGTTGTTGGCGTCCACGATTTTGAACGAAGCACCATTCACACAGGCGCCGGTCGACTTGATATCGAAGGTACTTCCGTCGACATCGAGATACGTTGTGTAGGCGGCTGGGTTTGGATTGTCCACCGACAGCTTATCAGACTGATTCGTGGTGCAATTCACGTCGAACTGCAGCGGATCGGAAGTCTCTGCCTTGGCTTTGATATCTCCGCTAAGCAACGGGGCGGCATCCGACCTCAGGTGCGTAGAGGGAATCAGTAGGAACTCTGCGTCGGCCGGGTCGATCGACATGGTCGTGTCATCGGGGAAGCCAACGCCGCCACCGATGCGCTGGCCTTCCGGCGCGTTCGGATCGTAGTCCCAATAGACGATGCCGGCGTCGCCGCCGCCACCTTCACCCATGTTGAATTCGATCTTCAACCATTCGCCGCCGTTGGCGACATCGATGTCGGCTTCGGCCCAGCCGTCGCCACCGCCGTTGTCCGCGCGATAGACACCGGTCCAGGCATTGTCATCGATGAGCACTTCTGACGGATCGTCGCCAGCCACACCACTCTTGTCCAAGTCGATGGCCAAGTAGGTGTAATCGTCGACACCGTCAGCAAAACGATAGGTGCCCGATTCATCGATCTTGATTTCGCCAGTGAGGCGGACAGTGTAGTTGTCGACCAACTGCGGTTGAACTTCGTCTGGGTAGTTCAACATGTCGCCACCAACCGGGGCGTCTGAGCCGGACCACCAAGTTGTGCCACTGGCATTGCGGAAAGGAGCCACAACCGGGCTGTTGTTGTTGGCAATGTCGTCGATCGCACCCTTGTTACCGGGATTGCCGACTGCAAACCATTCTTGCACCAGGCCAGGACCGCTGTCGCCAGCCGGGCCATAGACCGGGTTCGTACGATCACCGGTGACGGCTTGGTCGCCGATGTTGTCACGTCCAAACACGGCGTTTGGCAATGCCGTGCAGGCGTTCAACTGGCAGATTTCAACTGCGTTGACCGGACCGCGGAACAGCGTCGTGTCGGTAGCCATGGCCTCAATCGTCAGATCCGAGCCGGACAAACCACGGTAGACCAAGTAGTTGCCTTCTTCGCCTTCGATATAGGTGCCGTCGAAGATCGTGGTGGTAATGTTCGATTGCTCATGAGAGCCGGTTGCGTCGCTCACCGTGTAAGTACCACCACGATTCAACACACCGTTTTGAACGTATACGAATACGTCATAGCCGCCCGTAGCCAGACTATCCGGAATGCCACTGATGTTGATCTGCGTGACGGAAACATCGGACGTATCGAGATACCCCAACATCAGTGCGCGATCATTGGCGTCCGGCGCGTTGTTCGTATCTTCGCCACGACCATCGGTCGACCAAGTATTCGCGGAGTCCCAATCAACACTCACGCCAGAAGTTTGAGCTTGGCCACCAACATCCAAGAAAATCTCATCGCTGCCATCGCCAATGTTCAGGATGAGATTGTTCCAGTTCTTCGTACCCGCGACGCCGGCGGCGCCGTTGACCATGCCTTCTTCCGCGCCGTTGGGCTCGTCGGCGCCGAAGTTCAACGCAATACTCGTCCCGCTGTTCGCGGCAAGGGCCGCGGTGGGACATGCGAGCGCAAGTAGCACCGCCAGATGCTTAATACGCAACATTGTGTTCCCCTATGAATCGCTGTTGCAGAATCGAAAAGTAACTAACAGAAAAGACACATCAATCGAATCGCACCACCAATTGACACGAACGATCATTGCGCATCACCGAATGGCAATACGCAAGCGCTACCGATTGTTCAGAAGCGTTTGCCCCGAGAAGGTCTGTCAGCGTCACCACCAATAACGCAACGACTGAGCAGAGTCGGATCAGGATATCGAATGATCGCTCGAAGGTCAATTTTTTTCCGCCAAAGCGTGGGTTTTCGCAGCTTCTTTTTGACGCGATTCAGATCGCGATCTGGTTATAAAAGACCGTAAAAAAAGGCCATACCGCGACTACGGTTTACAAAACAGCGCATAGTTTCCCGCATGTTGGTTAACTCTTGCGCTGGCGAACAGTGACACAATGTTGTCGCTGCTTAACGAAGGGCCTGATGGATCCGACTGATCAGATCAGATCCGACTGATCAGACGGATCCGACTGATCAGACGGATATCGGACAGATCAGACGGATCCGACCGATCTGACTGATCTGACTAATGTCTGACGGATCTGACTGATCGGTCGGATCAGTCGAATTTCCATACAAGTAAACTGATCTTGACCCAAATGGCGGGATTCTTAGATTGATGTGAAATCAGTCGGACTTTAGGTCCGCAGAGCTGCAACAAGGAGTTGCGGTAGGTGTGGTCGTCGCCCCCGCAGGCGCACGTACCACACACGACGGAACGGATGTCGTCGGATCCAGTCAATGACGAAGGGAGTCGCTCATGCCTCGTAAATATCTCGCACTGCTAGCTTCCGTGGGCGCGTTAACCGCGACCACAACCATTCAGGCCGCGTCGATCATCGCGCCGGTCACTCAATCACAAGGCTTTACTGGCCAACCGAATCTGTCGAAAACGGTCCAGTTCGCCAAATTCGATTCGTCGCTCGGCACACTTGAAAGTGTTGAATGGCGATTGATCCTAGATATCGAAGGGGGTTCGTTGACGGTCGACAACGACGGTGAGCTGCCCGCGACGGTTGCCGTCGAATTGGGGGCTCGTGGCAGCATTACGTCGACCGACGTCAAATTGCTGACCGATTCCTTCGACTCGATCCTATCGGGTGCCAACGCCGTCGGTGTCGGTACCGGCACTGTGTTCAACCTGGCTCCAGACAACGGCGATATGGGAACATTCGACCCGACAATGCCTGACGCCGATACTCACATCGGTGGTTCCGCGTCGGCGTCCGGCAATGGCCTTGTCGGCGCAGGTTTCTTGTCCGACTACATCGGCACCGACATGTTTTCCGTCGCCGTGAAGGTCGATCAGTTGTTGGAGTTCGGCGGTGTCGGTGGCGTTTCGGGTCAATTCGATCCCGTCATGGCGTCACCGAACGTGCAACTTATCTACAACTACTCGGTGCCAGAACCCGCATCGATCCTGTCCGCGCTCGGAGGCGTGTTGGCGATGTTGGCCTGGGGCCGTCGCCGCGATGGCTAGTCGCACCGGTCGCGAAGCGGAGTCTTCCGCGGCCTCGCATGTCAGGAATTCAACGCACTCAGCGTGCTCCGCTACTCGCGGAGATCACTGAGTGCGGGGTCAATTGAAATACATCACAGGCCACGGTGAACAACGCGCCAGGACCTGTGCCTGAGCGAAATGCGGTACGAACAATCGCGCCGCATCGCTCGGCAATTCACTCAACGATACGTCCCCGCAACAGCGCCACTCGAACTCACCTTGCCAATCCACCCCGCCGCGCGTTCCTCCTTCAGTGGTTTGAAAGTACGGTCGTCGTGCCGCATCCAGTTGAGTCCACAGCTCATTGGTTCCATAGATCACGGGTTTCGTACCGAATCGCTCCAGCCAAGCACGGCGAATTGATATCCCGTATGGCTCGAAATCCCAACGACGCAGATGGGGACGAAAGCACCTCAGGTTCGAGAATTCACCTGGCAAATGCGCCGTGAAGCAAACGACCGGCGTGCGGCTCCGATTCAAATGAGCCGATGCAACTATGCGTCGCTGGGTAACGATTCGCAGCAGCGCATCGAGCGGAGATGGTGGCGGTTGTTCTGGCGCCTCCAATTGCCGACGCACCGCTTGTGCTGGAGTTTCATCCGGCCAACACTCACCTGGCGCCCTCGTCCAATGCGAAAGTGTCGGCTTGCAAAAAAAATCGCGACACGCTGTGAAGGATTTCACGTCAGATGCTGCGCGCTGCTCGTCACCGCCCGCATGTGCTTGTGAGCAATCACGTGGCACCGCTGGAACGTTAGCCCCGCCAGAGCGTTCTTCTGGCGACCACGCCTGTAGCTGCAGCGGAAGTTGTTCACGCAGCTTAATCGGAACTAATCCGGGATCGTCACAATACCATCCGCGCAGCCCCTCCGGCCAACTGCCGTCCGCCGCGAGCTGCTGCAACAGAGCGCTGACGCGTCCTCGACGGCGTACATGTAGCACATACAACTCATCCGCCAGATCTACGAGATCAGCGTCGCGGGCGCGCCCACGCTCACTCTTTGCTGCCGGCCCACCGTACTTCGGCGGGAAAAAAATCGGCGCGGCCACTGTGTTGGTCGTGCCGGCCGCGCCCCGAAACGGCTCCGCATTTCGGACATCCCCGGCGTCGCAACGCCATAGCGGCTGGTCACGTGTTTCCATTGCGCCCAGCAGCCAACGATCACATGCAGTGTGTGGGGCTGTTAGCCAGCCAACGGCCCGACCGGCATTCGCATCGACGACCGCTTTGAACGCCCGCAGCCAACACGTTCGCCCCGGGGGATCCGCAGGCATGCGCGAACTGAGGATCGCGATTCGGGGCAACTCCCAGAATCGTTTCGGTGCCAACACACAGCGATGCTCGCCACCGCTGCGAATCGACGCGACGTGATAGCCGAACGACAACCACTTCGCGATTAATTCTGGACAGCAGGCAAACGTGTTGGCAAGTGTGCGTTCTGACATGACTTAAATGGTGACTCCACGTACACGCATCGCTGCTGCCACTTGTGAACTGAGGTTCTCAATGAACGCGGACTCAATGCCCCGTCGCCTCGATAAACTTCGCGCTACCACCTCTTTGCGCGAATCAACTTCGACTCCGATCACGCAAACTCCGCCCCTCACCCCCAGCCCCTCTCCCCAAACAAGTTTGGGCGAGAGGGGAGCCTAAGTCTGATGCTTTGTATCGAAACGACATTGAAGCTCGGCTTGAAAACGACCCTGAGCT
>JAGQPK010000182.1 GCA_020426755.1 Planctomycetales bacterium | reverse complement strand
GTGGTGTGGGCGACATCCCGACCGACGATACAACTGGCCCGAACGTCAACGACGGCAATTGGCATCATTTGGTTGCCATCAGTCCGGCCGGTGGCAATGCCGAGCTTTGGGTCGACGGTGCCCTGGTTTCGACGGGTGGTGCCACCAGCATCGCAGACAACGGCTCTGGCCGTTTGATGATTGGCGGCAACCCGGACACGGCCGGCGATGGCTACCGCACATGGGACGGTGGGATCGACGACGTGGGCATGTGGAATCGTGCTCTGACCGGTGCGGAGATTGGTGCGATCTACGCCGGCGGACTCAACGGCGTGCCGTTGTCCAGTGTGCCGGAGCCGTCGAGCGCCGTGCTCGCCCTGCTGTCGCTGAGCGGACTGGGCCTGTTCCGCCGTCGCGGCCGCTAACCGCGGCTACGTTGTAAATCCAGTTAAACCAAAACGAGGGCAGCCCGCTGGGTTGCCCTTTTTTCGTAGGCCGGAAGCTTGCCGCTGGACTCGAATTAGAATGGGACGCATCACGCGTTTTTCATCCAGACCGGCGAGAACCCTCGACATGATTCATCGACAAGTCGTCTGGAGACTGAGAGCGGTCGGTGTTGCTGCGTGGTTGTGCTGCCTCTTGACGCTGCATGGCTGCGGACGCGTCGTACCGACTCCCAGCTCCCAAGAACAACCGACTGCTTCGTTAGCGGAGCACGATCGTCTGGAAACGACGTCACCCGCCGCGGCGTCGGAAACGCCGAACGGTGCGGCCTTGACGACGGCTCCTGGCGCTGAGCGCGATCGTTTTATCGGTCCCTTAGCGGACGCGTACGATCGAATTGATCCCCAGCGAGATGGCTGGGAGACGGAAGCGATCGGCGCCGCCGCTGCTCAGGTGCTCGATCGTTTCGGCGTGTCGTTGCAAGATCGAAGCGAGTCCGCCGACGCCGACGAGATCGTCACTGACAGATTCACGTCAGCTCAACTGTTCACGACGGATGGCTCGGAAGTGTTTCGTGACGAGCTACTGCGCATCGTCCGCACGAATCCGACTCGACTCTCCGACACCACAGGCCAGGCGCGACTCGTCGAACTCCGCCGGGAATTTCAAGCCGCCTTTGGACCGTTGCAGCCCACCTCCATCAAATTCAAGGTGGTGAAAGTCAATCAAGCGGCGGGAACCTCGGACGTCCAAACGGAAGTGCTGTTTCATGCTGACGGTGCCAGTCCGCGAGAAGGATTGCGTGAGCTGTCCGCGGCGTGGCAGGTAACGTGGGAGCAGGGCGGCGGACAACTGCGGATGACACAGATCCAACCCACAAATTGCGAAGTGGTGACGAAGCTGCATTCGACGGAAACGACGTTTGCCGATTGCACGGCTTCATTGTTGGCCAGCAACGCCTCCTATCATGACCATTTGTTGCGCGGCACCGACTATTGGCGCAGCAGATTGCCTAGGACGTTTGGTCTGGACGTTGTGGCGAATCACGGTCTGGCCATCGGCGACGTCAACGGCGACCAACTGGATGATCTCTATCTTTGCCAACAAGGCGGATTGCCCAATCGACTGTTTATTCAGCAGGCCGATGGCACACTTGTGGATAAGTCAGAGTCGAGCGGCACGAATTGGCTGGATTATTGCACGAGTGCCCTGCTGATTGACTTGGACAACGATGGCGATCGAGATTTACTTATCGCCACCGAGGCTCGCATCCTAATGATGGAGAACGACGGGCATGGTCAATTCACGTTGCGAGCCGAAATGAAAAACCGCGCTCAGACGTTTTCGATGTCGGCCGCCGATTTTGACTTAGATGGCGACTTGGACATTTACACTTGCGGCTACAATCCACTTGATGACCGAGTGCGTACTGGCGCGATGGGCGAACCCGTTCCTTACCACGACGCGCAGAATGGCGGCGGCAATCTACTGATTCGCAACGAAGGTAACTGGTCCTTCTCGGACGCCACGGCCGCCGTTGGACTGGATCAAAACAACAATCGCTTTAGTTTTGCCGCTTCGTGGGAAGACTTTGACAACGATGGCGATCGAGACCTGTACGTTGCCAACGACTACGGTCGAAACAATTTGTACATTAACACCAACGGCAAGTTTCACGATGTCGCTGGCGAGTTGATGGTTGAAGACATGGGCTCCGGGATGTCCGCGAGCTGGGCCGATTTCAATCGCGACGGCTGGCTGGACCTCTACGTAAGCAACATGTTCTCCGCGGCCGGCAATCGCATTACCTATCAGCGCCAGTTCCGCTCGAATAGTCAAGACGAGATCAAACAGCAGTTTCAGCGGCATGCGCGGGGAAATTCGTTGTTTCAGTCCGATGGGCACGGTGGCTTCGAAGATGTCAGCGTCGAAGCGGGAGTGACGATCGGACGTTGGGCCTGGGGGAGTCGCTTTTGCGATCTAAATAACGACGGCTGGCAGGATATCGTCGTCGCCAACGGCTTCATAACGACTGCCGACACGGGGGACTTGTGAAGCGTTTATTGGCGGCAAGTTGTGTCGCAATCGCCCTTGGATGCTAAGAGTACCGAGTCACTGACAAGATACCGTCAAGGTTGGACCGCGCTGAATCGCCTACTCCACGACGACCGATCATTCAGTGGCCACGAAAAGAACTGTGCGTTTCTCAATATGGGCGACGGAAACTTCGCGACGGTCAGTGCCGTCAGTGGGCTCGACCTGCCCGACGACAGCCGCGCCATCGCCACTTGTGATTGGGATTTTGACGGGCGCGTCGATCTGTGGGTTACCGCGCGGACGTCCCCGCGGTTACGATTCCTGCGCAACCAAGCTGTGACGGCGGCGAATTTCATTGCACTTCAGCTCGAGGGCAACGGCCAGGACACCAACCGCGATGCCGTAGGAGCGCGGGTGGAGGTGATCGTCCGCGGCGACGGTCCAGATCGACGACGCATCTCTACCCTTCACGCGGGTGACGCATTCTTGTCTCAGTCCAGCAGTTGGCTGCACTTCGGTTTGGATGCGTCGACCGACATCGAAAAAATCGTGATTCAATGGCCGACGCAACCAGGCTCGCAGCAGCGAACGCAAATGGTCTTGGGGTGCGAGCCGAACCGCTTCTACCGCATCCGCCAAGGTCAGTCGCATGTAGTTCCTTGGGAACCGCCCGCGGCACGAATTCCTTGTGTCGCCAGCACGCCGGAGTCGGAGCCGGACCGGGAGACTGCCCGTATCGTACTTCCCGCCCGACTGCCACTACCGGCGGTCCGGACCGTTCCAGCTGATGGCGGGCCGCCCAGCGAGCTGTCACTCGCCGGCCCGGTGCTACTCAGTGTTTGGTCGACCACCTGCATACCATGTCTCACCGAGTTGGGAGAATGGTCGCAGAACGCCGACGAGTTCGCCGCACATGGTTTGGACGTAGTTGCCCTGAATGTCGACGCGGGAAACTCTGAATTCGATCTGAATCAGGCGGGAGACCTGTTGGCTCGACTGGGGTTCAAAATGAGATCCGCCATCGCAGATCCAGAGTCGATCCACGCACTCGACTATTTCCAGCGCGCCACGTTGGACCGCTGGAAGCCCTTGCCGCTCCCGTGCAGTTTCCTCGTGGACAGTCGTGGCGAAGTCCTAGCAATTTACAAGGGACGAGTTTCCCGCGGACAATTATGGCGTGACATGGAACTGCTGGACGCAGAAGCCGAACAAGTGCGTGTGGCAGCCGCACCGTTTCCAGGTCGCTGGCATGACGATATTGTTGCCTTTGACCCGACGCTCGTTTCATCGCAAATGATCGATCACGATCTGGTCCCAGCGGCGATTGACTATCTTGGTCGGTACATGGCAACGTATCGAGATGCAGGCCGTGTCGCTCCGCAGAAATTGGCCGACACGCTTTACGTGCAGGCGATTCTGCTCAATTCGCAAAATCGAACGACCGAAGCGAATGACGCGTTGCGAGCAGCGACATCCCTGAATCCTACGGATCTGCGCTTCCAAACCGAATATGCGCGAACGTTGGAAAAGGCAGACATGTTCGCCGAAGCGCAACAGGTATGGTTAGCAGCGTACAAGATCAACCGCGAGAATCTCGAATCACAGCAAGGCCTGGCGCTGAATCTCCTGCGTCAGGAGAAATACGATTTGGCAGCGAAATGGCTCGAGCGGATGCGAGCCGGCCGTCCAAACGATGCCATGATTCATTTTCGTCTGGCAACGACTTACGGCAACCTGCGCCAATCGAGTCGGGCGATCGCCAGTTACGAGAGGACTCTCGAACTGCAGCCGAATTTTGCGTTAGCCGCTAACAATTTGGCTTGGTTGCTGGCGACACTTCCCGACGATGCGCTGCGCGATGGCGCCCGTGCCGTTAAACTTGCACGCCATGCCTGCGAGATTTCTCAATACAAAGAGCCTCAGTTCTTGGATACGCTGTCGGTGGCTTACGCCGAAGTCCGCGATTTTAAGCTCGCAATCGAAACCGGCCGGCGGGCGTTAGAGCAGTTTCGCGCAGCAGGTCGTAGTACTCCCGCGCAAGAACGATCACTGCAAGCACGCCTGCTGCAATTTGAGCAGCAGCGACCGTTTCGCGAATAGCGCATCGCTGTTCTTTAGTTATACAAGCTGTCATACGCCAGCGCGACCGACGTCGCCTTGCGAGCTGCAGACGATTTCGGAACTCGCTTCTTCGGAGCTCCCGCGAACCGGGTTCCGGAATTGAATGAATGCAGGATCTCTCGACGGGCGGTTAGTGAGCGTCGGATTCAAGGTAACAACCGACAGCGCGGGTTGTAGGCGGTTGAACTTCCCTTCCCGCCAACACCGACTCCAGCGCGTCGGTCAGATCGTGACGAGTCGCAGCAGGACGTTTCTTGCCCAGTTCGACATATTGGTCGTCAATGCGGCCTGAATACCGAACTCGACCGGTAGCGTCGATCACGACGGCCTGCGGTGAGACGGTGGCGCCGGCGAGTTTGACAAGTTCGTGCTGACGGTCATGCATAACTGGCATCGTCAAACCATACGCAACTGCGTGCTTGCGCAGTTGATCGATTGTCGCGCGGGCGTCGACTTGAACCAGCAGGCATCGAATGCCGCGCGGACCGTACGACTGATGAATCCGTTCGATGCGCGGGGCGTAGGCATTCGCTATCGGACAATCTTGGAGGAAGAAAACCAGCAACGCGGCTCGGTCGGTGGCCCGAAACAAACGGTGCGTGGTCCCATCCAGATCGACGACCTGTTGCTCCAGCCACGCGGTGTCTGTCGATACACTTGCTGGCGACGCATCGCCAGGAGGCACCGCCGCTTGCAGCGATACGGACGGCGTGCTTGGCGTGCTGTCGCGCCGACAACCGCACAGCGGCAGCAGGATGCTGCACATCGCCAGGGCAACGGCGGGCAGGGTCCGTCCGCAGCCGCTGCGGACGACCACGCGATTGCCGCGCATTCTTCGGCCACGATGATCGACCATCTGAGTTGTTCCTTTTCCAGCATTAACGTTGCTGCGCGGCTTGTCGCGCTTGTTGCAGCAAGTCGTTGAGACGTTGGTCCGTCGGGCACACTTGCATCGCCTGCTCCAGGAGTTGGATGCCCTCGGTCAACTGGTTCTGCTTTAGCAAGACCAAGCCCAAGTTCATCAGCGAGGTGGCATGGTAAGGTGCGATCTGCAGTGAACGTCGAAAATTGTTTTCGGCCGACTTGAGCCGGTTCGCCTGCAAGTCGATCATGCCCAGATCGTGCCATGCCATCTGATAGTCGGGCTCAATGGCCTGAGTGCGTCGAAACTCGGCCGTCGCCTCCGTCACGTCGCCGTTGCGTAGCAGGGCATGTCCCAGATAGTAGTGAGCGGACGCGGAGTTGGCCTGGACGTGAACGGCTTGCCGCAAAATGGGTAGCGACGCCGCGGGGCCTTGCAGGGCAAGCGCGGACTTGCCCAGGTCGATAATCGCTTTCACGTCGCGCGGGTTTTCGCGCAAGCGGCGGCGACTCTGATCTGCAATCTCCTGCAAAGCACGCCGTCCATAGTCAGCCTGCAGCTGCGCACGGCCCGCGGGAGACGTCGGTTCGACTTGAAACCAAAGTTCGCCCATTTCATCGACCGACTGCAAACCGTAACGCACGCGTTGCGGGGGAGTATGGGGGTTACGGACGTTGGCCGACGAGTTGTCGTAAGTGAAACGCTGAACGAGTGTCGTGCCGCTCGGCAGTAGCGGCGGCGTCGCAAAACGATAGTCGCCTTGCCAATTGAAATCCCAGGCGGGAATTCTCAGCAGCACCTCCTCACGACCATCGGGCCGGATCGCCAGCGCTTCCATTGTCTTTCCCAAGTAATGCGCGTGCGGAATGAGTCCGATGATGCGCACCTCAGTCGGCAACGTGTAGCGAGTTTCAATCGTGTAGTTGTCGACACCCGCAGGTATATCGATTTCGGTGGAGCGCAAGGCCAGCTTCATCGGGAATCGGGTGGGCGGTTGATCGGTGAAGTAGAAGCCGACTTCGGCCTGCACCGACTCCGGCTTGCCCGTTGGCTGCAAGTGCATTTGCACGACTAGGTCCGTGCCAGGTGTCAATAACCAAGCCATGCCGTCCGGCGCGTGCGTGGCCATCTTGCCAGGCTGCCAACTAACGAAATGTCCGTCCGGGCTTTCCGCACCCTCCGCCTCCATGCCCTCATAACCAGGTTCGGCGTCGGCCGCATCGAGTCGCCGACACATCCCGTCGTGACTCACCAGCAGAAACGCGTGATGCACTACGCGGCGATTGTCAGGTCGCAGTTCCATCGCGCTCACCCAGCGCGGCCGTTCCAGCGGAATGGGTACCACGAAGTTGCGATAGACGTCACGCCCTTCTGCCGGTAGCTCAAAAGCGCGGTCCATACGGACCACCAAATCGGGTTCGCCCAATTGCCAACCCGTTGTCATCTCTGGCAACGGGGGCAATCCCGCTTCGTCGCCGCGTAGCTTGCCGTTAGCCGCCCACGCCTGGATGGTTTGGATCTGCGCTTCAGTCAACCGTCGCTCGAATGCCAGCCGGTGCGATCCGGGTTCGGGCAGCCACGGAGGCATGTAGCGGGTCGCCGTCACTTCGGCGATTTGCGTCGCGCGGCTCGCCACGTCCGCGTAGGTCAAGAGCTCAAACGGCGCACCCTCACCCGGCCGATGACACACCGCGCAGTGCTGGAAAACAATCGGACCGACGTCATGGGCGAAAGTCGGCCCCCCGCCCTGGCCCGCCGCGTTGGCCGACGTCTCCACCGCCTCTGGCTCAACCGCTTCTCTGCCCCCTCCGCAGCCGGAAAGGAAATGCACCATCAGAGCGAAAACAACACGCAGATGGAAACCTGCCGACACTGATTTGTCACGAATCAATTCGAGGATCCCAAGAAATATGACGAGTTTTCACAAAATATCATTGATACCACTTGTAGGGATGGTAGTTTAGGGGTCGATTACGGACGAATGGAGAACCTGGGCAACTCTGGACTGGTCATGTCGCCACTCGGTGTTTCGCCCTGCAAAGTCTCCCCATTCTCAACGTCCGTATGGCGGGACTCGCGTTGATTATCTCGCCGGCCAACGGTGACGGTTTCGGTGGTGGTTTAAAAATCGAGAGGTGTTAACTAATGATTGTACGGCGAATTCTCTTGGGCCTCGCGCTGGTCATGTTGCCAGTCGCTGCAAATGCTCAAACATTTGATACTCTTTACGAGTATGGAAACGCGGCCGACGCCAATGCGACCAGCGGTGCCGGAATTGCTCGCGGCTTCACCGCCTCTGCCAGCGGCACGTACACGATTACGGCGGGCGGCACCGACTTCTGGGACGTGTCGGATCACGGATCCGCGATTTTTGACTCGACAGCGACCCCGGTCACTGGCGATTTCAGCGCGGTCGTCAAAGTTTCGATCGGCCAGCCTGGCGAAGTGATGCCGGGCGAATGGGGTCGATCGGGCATCATGGCCCGCACGAATCCGAGTCTCCCGAATTCGGCGTACTTTGCCTCGGCCCAGAAATTCAGCGGCCCGAATCAACACACGTTGCAATTCCGTGATGCCGAAGGCAGCGGCACCGGTAATGTGCTGGGCGCGACGACCACCTTGGTGGATGGCACCGGCGGCGCTGGCGTGCCCGTTTGGTTGGGCTTGCACCGTTATGGCGACCAAGTATTCGCTTCTTGGGCTCCGGATAACGCGGGTGCCCCAGGTACTTGGAGTATGGCAGTTCAGCGTGCTGCCTCAGCCGATCAATTGGGTCCGGTTCAATTGGGCCTGATGCATCAAAACCACAACGTGCAGCCCGAAACCAGTACGGCGACGTTCACGGACTTCATGGCCGGTTCGTTTGACAACAGCTACGGCCAGTTCCCGCTGACGCTCACGCGCAACGTTGGCTTGACTGACGGCAAAGTTTCGGGGCAGATCTCGGGCGTGGAGTTGGGTGGTGTAACGGCCGAAGCGGTCGACTGGAAAGTTGAATTGCTGGGTGCGCCGGTGATCAGCCCTGGCTTGGCAGCTCGCTCGTTCCTCCGCGGCAACTCAGGCGGCAACTTCGACCCGGATACTCTCACGCCTCAAGGTATCGGCACCGTGGCGAACGTGTCTTGGTTCGGTAACTCTGTCGCTCCGGCCGGATTTGAAAAGTATCCCGACGTCTTCGGCTTGCCCGCGGAC
>JAGQPK010000181.1 GCA_020426755.1 Planctomycetales bacterium | reverse complement strand
GACTCATGTAACGCAGGGTGCCCAGCATGTCACCGGAACGCGTCAGACTTCCATCGGTGTGACAACGAGCCAAACCAAAGTCGGTGACCCAAAGTTTGCCTTGGTCGTCTACCAACAGATTCGAGGGCTTGATGTCGCGATGGACAACGCCGTACTCGTGTGCGGCGTGCAATGCTTCGGCGGCTTGAATGCCCAATTGTGCCACGGTCGACATATACGTTCGCCGCGACACTGCTTTGCGTATCAGGTAAGGCTGTGACGCCACCGTTGTCGCACCCGCATCACCGCGTGTTGCGTTGAGCGCTGCCAGTTCAAGTTCTGCACGGACGTCGGCTTTGGAGCGATCGTCGTCGTGATTTGCGGCGAGTTGGCGAATGGCGCGATCCAACGGCTGGCCATCGATCAGTTGCATCGCGTAGTAGTGCACGCCGCGTTCGACACCGACTGCGAACACCGGCACGATGTTCGGATGGTGAACTTGAGCTGCTGCTTGAGCCTCGTTCTTAAAGCGGGCAATCTGCTTGGCATCGAGGACTGCCGCGAATGGCAACACCTTCAGCGCGACGCGGCGATCTAGCGAAATCTGCTGGGCTTCATAAACCACGCCCATGCCGCCTCGACCAATCTCACGCCCCAATCGAAAATCGCCCAACCGGCGTGCCGCGTCGGATTCACTCTCCCAGGCAACCGAACCGGGGTCGACAGGCAACGAATCATGCGCTGCGCCGGCAAAGCCAGCGGCAATCTCATGTAGCGCTTCCAAATGCGACAGATAGCTTCGTAAGGCGTCAGCCAAATCGGGATGAGCAGCGCAAAGCGTCTCAGGATCCAGGGGTTTGTCTTGTTCAAGACCCACCATGTACTGGTCCAGCAAGTCCGTCAGACGCTGCTTCTGCGCATCGGTTAGATCTCGAATCACCGAGGACTCGAGACTCGCATCATCGCGAACAAACGAGAGACTATTGTCATTCGGCTTCATAGACCTGCTTAAACTTCTCGATAGCCCGCAACCATAACATGCGGACGGCTCCCGCCGAACGTTCCATCCGGGTCGCAACTTCGTCGAACGACAATCCTTGCAAAGTTCGCATGACAATCACATCACGATAATCTGGGCTCAGCTGAGATAGTCGATTCGCCATCTCGACCGCTGCTTCACGTCGCCGCACCGGAGCGCTGGGGGACGGCCCCGGGTCTGCCAGGAATCCACCCAACTGCACGGCCGACTGATCGAGCGCCGCGCCCATCTGTTCGATCGATACTTCGCGACGAATGTCCCGTCGCTGCGCACGCAAGTGAGTATCTACAAGATGATGAATCGTACGGATCAGCACTTGCCGCAACCAAGAGAGAAACTCTCGTTCCGAACAACCGCGAAATTTCTCAAAGTCTCGATGAGCAGCCAACATCGCTTCCTGCACAACGTCCGACGGACTCACCCGTCGACGTAATCGTTCGCTCAGTTGCGTGCTGGCCAGAATCGTCAAATAGTTCCGATACATCTGCAGCAAGTCGCCCAACTGCTCACGATCGATCTGGCGCGCTGCTGCGATCAACTGTTCAACGTCGCCATCGGTCATCGATCGTGTCACCTTCGTGTATGCCCTAGCTGCGGTAAATGACTGCCTCGCACGCCAACGCGTTGCGGCGTCCTGTAATCGCCACCCTTAATCTGAGCGTCATCAGTGCGCGAGTGGACAAACTGAGAAAAGCCGCGGTCGGTCGCCACGAAAAGCCGCACAAAACACCAGCTGCCATCATAACATGACACTCCGAAAATCGCCTTCACGCAGTTGCAACTTCGTTTGCATCCGCGAGGGACAATCGCAAGGATCGTCCGCCTTATCCCGTGCCGACGGCCAGAGGCAATCTGCTGGGGCGTTGCCCCGAACCACAATCCACTAACGCTCGGAGCCGATGCCCTGTTATCTCAACCGAGTGCCATTGGGCGTTAGCCACGGTGCTCGCTGTAATCCGAGCGGATCGCAGGGGCAAACCGACGCTAACACGTCCCGGCGAACGCGTCACTTTGACGGAGCTACACCCACCAGCTTCGTAAAGACGTGTGGAATCGAGTGGTTAGATTCGTCAGCCACGTGGAGCTATTGGTCGGGGTAGAACCATTAAAAAACGACCAATCGCTACCCAGCCATCGCCCCCATCGATTGCTCGACCAAATGGTCACGTGCCAGTTGTCACTCCACCGAGACGTCGGCGTCGTCGGCGTGAATTTTGTGGGCGTTTGCGGAATGGTGTTGCTGGTCGTTGTCGTTGGATCCTGGTCAATTCGCGTGGAGCCGCCGCCCAGCGTGGACGTCGGCGTCGCGCGCGTTCCTCCCGCCAAGGCCGTCGTTAGCGGTGTGTCCAGTTTGGCGGTCGGCGTCGCCGTCGATGTTGAGGCCGTCGCGGGCGCGTAGATCGACAAGGCCGCATCAATGTCGTCCGTCGCCAAGCGACTGAAGGCAGCCACAGCCGAAACGCTGGCGGCCATCACGGATGAACTGGCATGTGAATGGTCTAAACCCAATGCGTGTCCCAGCTCATGCACCGCCACCATCACCAAGTCGAACGCGCGGCTGCCCTGTGCATTACCAATTTCCCAGCGCTCCGATGAATCGAACTGAATGTCGCCGGCGATCCGCGCTGGGTTCACATCGTCAGGCAGGTAAGCCTGCGCCAGCGTGCCGCCTGAACCATCAATGGGAGCAAAACTCACGTCGATGGAATTCGCCTGTCCCGCGCGGTCCGTCTTCACAAAATTGACATCGATGACATCAGACCAAGCAGACATGGCCGTGTTGAGCGCCTGATCGACCGTTGCTTCGTCGAGATAACTAGGCACGTTCACCAAGTGATATGACAGCGTTGCACCGCCCAACCCAGGGCCATCCCAACCGACGCTCTCGGCGGACAAGCAGCGCCGATCCTCTAAGGATTCGTGACGCAGACGACGCAGTTTTCCCAAAACGTTGCTCGACATGTGTACCTCCTGCCCAAGTGCTGCCAATTGCTGCAAGGTGCGAATAGCCAACTTCGAGATCTCCATCATCGGGACGAAATCCGACGAAACTTGTCACTGTTAAAATATTCCGGTTGGGAAAAACTTAACGATCGCTACCGAAGATTCCGATTACCCGTTTGACGAACATAGTCCGCGCCGCTGCTGCCATTCGCAGCAGCCAGCGCCGGTTTCCTCGATGTTGGACGGAGGTCGCGCATCATGTCGCGCATCGTGTCACGGAAGTTGAGTCACTTGGTCGCTGGACTGCTGATGTTGCATCTGCTGTCAGCTAGCGGACAAGCGCAGGCGCCACCCAGTCCGGGCGTACAATACGCCGGTCGTCACATCGGATTCGCGCCTAAGAACGGACGAGTGCATCCTGCTCCGCCGCCGCGACAACGCCAGACGGGCAACCTGACGGCGGCCGAGTCGTTAGCTAAGTCGATTGCCGGCGTGGGCAGTTCCAACTTACGGACCGCCAACGCCCAAGTCGCGCGTGCCGGACTCGACGTCGGCATCCCCACACCGATCGCTGAAGGTGAATACGTTGAAGACAGTCCGATGATCGTCGACGACGGCGGCACATATTGCGATTCGCCCGGAGTCTTTGTCAACGGCGGTAGCTGCAACTCGGAGTATGGCTGCATGCAGCCGATGCTGTGGGGCGGCGCCGAGTATCTTTACTGGTGGACGAAGGGCATGCAAGTGCCCGCCCTCGCCACGACCAGTCCTACCGGCACGGCACAAGACAGTGCAGGGGTACTCGGTCAATTGGGTACGACAACACTGTTCGGCAACGAGACGCTCAACGAAAGCGGCCGCTCTGGCATGCGATATCGGCTCGGGCTCTGGCTCGATCCGTGCCAACAAACGGGCCTGGAATTCAGCTACCTGAATCTATCCGGCGAACAAACGAACTTCAGTGCATCAAATCCAGTCACCGGCATTCTGGCGCGTCCATTCCAGGACGTCGTCGCCGCCAGCCAGGATGCACGCCTCATCGTGTTTCCCAATCTGGTTTCGGGCAGTCTGAACATCGCTGCGGAAACGGACTTTCAAACGGCCGAGGTGTTAATGCGTCGTGCTTCTTCCAGTTGTCACTGGACGACGCTCGACTACTACTTTGGTTACCGCTACGCTGAATTGGAAGACACGATCAATATCACCGAGTCCACGATTTCGCTGGCGGCACCGACCACCGATACGGCGTTTGATTTGAGCGATCGGTTCCACACGCAGAACGAATTTCACGGTGGTCAAATTGGTGTGCGAGCAACTCGTTGCTCCAGTCCGCTGTGGTCCGTCGAGTTCTTGGGCAAGTTTGCGTTGGGTAACACGCGATCACGAACTTCCATCTCAGGACAAACAGTCGTCACACCGACGACCGGCGATGCCAGTACGCAAGCGGCCGGCCTGCTGACGCAAACGTCCAACATCGGCCAATTCGAAGCCAGCGAACTGAGCACGATTATCGAATGCGGTGCAACACTCCGCCGCCACCTGAGCGACAATGTGGCTTTCACTTTCGGCTACACGTTCTTCCTGTGGACCGATGTTGCTCGAGCCGGCGATCAAATCGATACCGGCCTGAACGTCAGTCAGATTCCGCCGGGCACGCTAACCGGTGAAGCTCGCCCCGCAGTCACCAGCCAACTCGACGACTTCTGGGCACAAGGCCTGCGAGTCGGCATGGAACTCGGGTTCTAGTTCACTAGTGTTCTACGGACGGCTTTTAGTTAGCTGAAAGACGTTAGTCGCGGTTCTCATTGCAGATGGAGAACTCGCGACAGGACAAAACCGACGCTAACGCGTTGCGGCGAACTATCTACCGGACTGTTACGCCAACAAATTCTCGTCGGCCAACGCTTCATCGACAAGTGCGACGAAGCTTAATGTGGCCCCGGTTGCCTGATCGTTCAAGTCATTGAGATTCACGGTGACATTAACCGTCGATACAACATCGTCACCATCACTTACTCGTACGTTCACGGCGATCGTCTGGATCGTTTCGAAATCAAGCTGCGTCGGATCGAGCACCAGCAAATCGCCCGTCATGCGATCGACCATGAAGGCCGCGTCGACTGCTGCCAGAGCGTCCTGAATGACCGTGGCAAATTCTGATTGCGATCCCGGCAAATCCGCAAGCTTTTCGCCGTTGACATAGAACGTTGGCGTCGCATTGTTACCCAGGGCAACCGCATCATCCAGATCGCGCTGCACGCGGATCACACCATCCGAACTGGTCATGTCCGCGCGGAACTGTTCGATGTTCAATCCCAACGTCGACGCATACTGTTCAAAGAACGTGGTGGGATCAGACTCGGCTTGCCATTCCGCTTGATTGTCGAACAGCATCGTGCCGAACTCGTCGAACTTCCCTTGATTGCTGGCCGCTTCGGCAGCGACACCGGCAGCAAAGGCGTTCGGATGGATCGAAGTGAGTGGAAAGTGGCGTCGCACGACCAACAGTTGTCCGGCATAGTCCTCTTCCAACTTCTTCACGACTGAATGATACGCTTTGCAGGACGGGCACTGGAAGTCCAAGTACTCGATCAAGACCACCGGCGCGGCGGGATCGCCCGACAAGTGATCCGAAACAACGAGTTGCAGTCGATCATCGATTGTGTCGTTGGCCAGATCAAACAAGAGCGGTGCGGCCGCCGTGGAGTCGGCCGTTACCTTGCCGACGACCGTGCCACGATGAGCGTTCTCGTCAACGTTGAACGTATTCAGTGGATTGATGGTCAAGCTGACGGCCACAACGTTTGAGTCGAGATCTCCGTCGGACAACTGATACGAGAACGAATCGGCACCGACGTAATCGGCTTCGGGCGTAAATTGGAAGGTGCCGTCACCTGCCAACAGTAGCGTGCCGTGCGTTGGCTGAACAACCACTGTCGGCAACATGGTATCGCCATCCGGCTCAATATCGTTGGCCAGAATCCCATTAGCTGCATCAACCGACAGCGTGTTGTTGACATTTAGGTAGTAAGCATCTGCAACCGCTTGCGGTGCTCGATTCACTGCAGTGACAACCAGCGTCACGACACCGCCATCCGTGCTGAGATCACCGTCCGACAGACGATAGGTGAAACCATCATTACCGGAGAAGCCGGCCATGGGCGAGTAAATGAACGTACCATCGGCGTTGAGGGTCAACGCACCGTGCTGCACGTTATCAATGAGTGAGACGCCCAATGCGTCTCCATCTACGTCCAAATCGTTCACCAAAATGCCATCATTCGTATTCGTCGTCAGCGTCGTATTGGCATCCAGCACATACGTATCCGCCACTGGCATGGGAGCATCGTTGACATTGATGACCGTCAGCGTCACCGTCGTTTCAGCGGAATCCAATCGTCCATCGGAGACGCGATAGGTGAATGAGTCGGTGCCAGCGAAATCAGAGTTCGGCGAATAGCTGAAGGAACCGTTCGTATTGGCGATGAGCGTACCGTTTGCTGGATTTGTTTCGACTCGCAGCACAAGCGAATCGCCATCCGCGTCACTATCGTTGGCCAACAGGCCCGAGCCGGCGCCGACCGTCAACACATCATCCTCATTCAAGGTATATGCGTCGGCCGTCGCTACCGGTGCCACATTCGTCGACTGCACCAACTGCACAGTCGCCGTGAGCGTTTCACTGTCGCCCTCTGCATCGGACACTTTGAAATCGAAAGTCCATGTTGGTTGAGTCGCAAAATCTAGCAAGTTCCCATCTCGCACGAGTACCTGTCCCGTCAGACGGTTGACCAGGAACGGCGAGGTCAAGCTATCAAGCTCAGTGTCGACAACAGTCTGGAACTCTGCCAACGTCGTCGGCAAAGTCGTCAAGTGCGTCCCGTTGACGTACAGCGACGGCGTTGCGGAGAGGCCCAGATCTTGTGCCACGTTCAAATCACGGTTGACGCGAGCCAACAGGTCGGCGTCTTCCATGTCGTTGGCGAACTGAGTCGTATCCAGGCCAAGATCACCGGCATAGGTGACAAAGAACGTGCGAGGATTCGTCGCGTCTTGCCACTCCGTCTGCTTCTCGAACAACACCTCCGCCATCTCATCGAACTTACCTTGACGAGCCGCCGCTTCCGCAGCCACAGCACCATTCAGTGCATTCGGATGTATCGAAGTCAGCGGTAGGTGACGGCGAACAAGCAGCACATCATCCGGCGCTGCAGTCAGCAAATCCTTAACGATTGGTGCCATCGCCGCACACGACGGGCACTGGAAGTCGACGTACTCGATCAGCACCACTGGAGCAGCTGGATTACCCGTCAAATGATCATCGGACACCAAGTCCAAACGGGCGTCGACCTGAGTGTCGACGGCCTCGAACACGAGCGGTGCCGCGTCAATCGTGTCCGAGAACGGCTCCAATTGACCTACCAGCGTGCCGTCCAGCGGATGCTCAAGCAAGTTGAATGAGTTTGCCGTGTTGACGGCGATCGACACCACGGTCTCGGCAGAGGTGGCCGCTCCGTCAGTGACTTGGTATGTGAAACTATCGCTGCCGGAGTAAGTCGCTTCCGGAACATAGGTGAACGAACCATCGTTCTTGAACGTCAGCGTGCCATGAGTCACATTCTGCAACAGAACCGCCGTGAGCGCATCCCCCTCGACATCTGAGTCATTCGCCAACAAACCTTCTGTCGCGGCCACGGTCAGCGTCAAGCCCTGGCGAACCGCGTAGGCATCGGCCGTCGTCACCGGAGCATCGTTGACCGGTGACACGGTCAACACAACAGTCGCCGTATTCGAAGTGCTCGACGCGTCCATCGCTTCGTACGTGAACATGTCTGTGCCGGAGTAGTCGGCAGTCGGTGTATAAACGAAGGATCCGTCCGTCTGCAGGCTTAGCGTACCATGCAGCGGATTGTTGACGACTTGAGCCGTGAGGCCGGTCGAATCCGGATCCGTGTCGTTCTTCAACACGCCATCGGCCACCGCGACGGTTAGCACCGAATCTTCGACAACCGTGTAGCTGTCGTTAACCGCCAGCGGCGCGTCGTTGACGGGTGCCACCGTGATTGTCACCGTCATGACGGACGATGAGAACGTGCCGTCGTGAGCTTGGTAGGTAAACGTGTCATCGCCAGTGTAGCCGGCCGCCGGAGTATACGTGAATCCGCCGTTGGCACTCAATGAAATCGTGCCGTGCGTAGGCGAGGCGACTAACGTGGCCGTCAGCGTGGCGCCCTCAGCATCGGTATCATTCGCCAATACACCCGCTGACGCAGCAATTGTTAGTGGCGTGTCTTCTTGAGCCGTGTAAGCGTCAGCCGAAGCAACCGGCGGATCGTTCACACCGGTCACATTGATCGTGACCGTCGCCAAGTTCGACGTTAACGTACCATCGGTGGCTTGGTACGTGAAGCTGTCGGTTCCGCTGAAGCTAGCCGTCGGCACATAGATGAACGATCCATCGGCGTTAAACGTCAACGTGCCATTGGTCACACTCGTAACCATTGTGGCAGTCAGGTTGTCGCTGTCCGCGTCGGTATCGTTTTTCAACACACCATCGGCTGCTGCGACAGTCAATGTGGAGCCTTCGCCAACGGTATACGTGTCCGTGAACGCCACTGGGGCGGACTCATTGACATTGGACAGGTTGATCTTAACGGAAATTGGTGTCGACACGCCGCTGGCATCGGTGGCT
>JAGQPK010000180.1 GCA_020426755.1 Planctomycetales bacterium | reverse complement strand
AACATGGCCACAATGTTCACAAGTAACTTCGCAACTCGCCGCAACCGCACTCGCCTCGACGGTACGCGAGCAGGCCGGACAGCATACTTCGCCCGTCGGTCGCTCAATCGCGTTGACGGAAACACTACTCGCCTCTTGCAGCATCCTCAGGAAGCGCAGTTGCTCGGCCAATTCCGGCATCAGCTCGGGATGTCCCTCGACAAGCATCTCATCCGTCAGCAATTCACCGGCATCGCGACGCACGAGCACTTCATCGAGCAGAGTTCGAAGTTGCTGCTTTCTTGCATCTGAAGTCGTCTGTCCCGACACCCGGCTCCCCCTTCTACGGCCAGTGAACTGTTGACAACACCGGCTGGTTGAAACAAAACCAACGTGCCAACTTCGTCGAATGCCAGTATAGGCACGACCGGAGGAATCTCCAACGAGCGGACAGGCGGCGTGTCAAGTGTTTTGGATATTGGAGTTCGGAGTTCTGACTTCTGATTTCTGACTTCTGATTTCTGATTTTGGAAGTAGGACAGACGAAGTCGCTCTACAGTTCCCCCTCCCGCAAGTGATTTTCAACTGCCTTGAAATGCGCAGTACGGGAGGGGGATTCAGGGGGAGGGCGACTGAGACGCGGTGCAGTTGCACCGCAGCAGTCAATTCCACTCGCAATCATCTTGCTTCGTTAGATGTCACTGCTCCATAAATCGACACAGATTCGGCGGTTCTCACAGCAGACCGAGGCACGCGCAGAGTCGAAGTCACGCAGCAGCTCAAACCGACGCTAACGCGTTACGGCGAACTATCTGTCGCCCCGCCGAACGCGATGCAAGGTTCGCCGTACTCGATGTGTAGCCGAAACGTGCCCAACATGTGCAAAAGTCGCTCATCGCTGTTGCAACTCCGCACAGTCGTGGACGTGATGAATGTCAAATATCGAATCTTGAAGTCACAAACGGCAACCGTGATAGGCTGTGAAACTCCGTCGGCATGTGCTTTGCAGCCAATGTAGCCTGAAACGCTTCGTCAAGTAGGTGCTTCTAACATAGGAGACGCCGCCATGTCTGAACGAACTGCAGGTGTCGAACGCGTAGCCGATCACAATCTTCGCAATTGGGCGATGGCAGAAAACGCGCGAGCTCGTCTGACCAAACGCAAGGCCCAAGAGACAGTTGGACCGTACTTGGCGATTAGTCGGGAACTGGGCACCGGTGGCGGCGAAATTGCCAGTTTGGTGGCGCAGAGTTTGGACTGGGAGGTGATGGATCGCGAGATCATTGACTATATGGTCGAGAAGTACGGCACGCCTCGCGAGCTGGTGAACTACTTTGATGAAAAACATACGTCGTGGCTTGAAGAGGTTTTCGACAGCTGGATCCAAGGTCAACGGTTCACCGAGTCAACCTATGTGCACCGTCTGACACGACTGTTGTTGCTGGCGGCAAATCATGGCAAAGTCGTGATTGTGGGACGAGGCGCAGCGTTTCTGTTACCGCGCTCGCGTGGACTTTCCGTGCGTATCGTAGCGCCGCTCGACTATCGCATCGAACAAGTCAAACGTATGCGCGATGCCACTGAGAAGGATGCGCGACGGTTGATTGACGACTCGGATCGTCAACGTACCGAATTCATCAAGTCTCATTTCCATCACGATGCTTGCAACGTGCACGAATACGACTTGGTCGTCAACGTCGAGAAGATTGATCCGAGCGACGCCGTCGATCTGATTACCACGACGGTGAAGACGTGGCTGCAAAAGCAAGGAGCAGAAACGCTCGTGCATGAAGCGCAGTAAGCCGGTGAAAGCGCTAGCTGCGCGATCGCATTCCACAATCACCTCGCTCGTGATCCGTCTCAGGAGAGCGCCATGCGATCCTTTCAGAACGCATTGCTTGGTTTAATGTTCGCGTTGTTACTAACCCTGTGCGATTCAGCACTCAAACCTGCGCTCAGTGCCACCGAACAGTTGTCACAGCCCACGACGCGCGTCGCAGCGACATATCGCACGGCCAGACGTCCACGGGCCACTTATCGCACACGCCGCCCGTACTACATTTATAGGCCACCCTTCTACTACTACTATTACGCAACGCCGTACGGAGTTTACTACTATCCGTACTATCCAACTCCCGTTTATTACTACGGAGTGTACTCGCAACCAACTCCTCGACCAACTTCCCCACGAATACAACCATTTCGTGGCACTCGGTGAGTCGGCTCTTTGCCATGTGCTTTGCGATGTGTTGTGCATTGGGCTGCTTCAGAACGGTGAGTTGTAGAATGCAACGATGACACTCCTGTGGCACAACGGGTGCTAGCAGCGTGGCGGTGAATTCGTGCAACCCGCCAGATTGGTATTGGATTACCCCAAAAGTCGAGTTATACTGCCGCGATCAAACTACGTCATGCGCGAGGAAGTGATTCCTGCCGAGTGTTCGCGGAAGCGGCCCGGCCGACTGGATGTCACGCTATCTGACGTTAGGCCATTGCCGACGCACTGGCCCATGGTCGCTTCACAGCGACACCGTGACATCCGACTTACGTCCAGCTCTGCTTGAAGCAGGCACAGTCTGGCATGGAGGCGCTCGCATGTTGGTTTTATCTCGACGTGAAGACGAATCGATCGTGTTTCCCGGTTTGGGGATTCAAGTTCGAGTCCTTAAGGTCTCTGGTCAAAGTGTGAAAATCGGTGTGGATGCTCCGCGTCGCGCGAAGGTATTGCGTGGCGAGTTGGCTGGAGCGCAAGACTTAGGCGTCGAGCTGTTGCAGGAATGTGTGGGGGGGTTTGCAGCAGAGGTGCGGCCACGATTGGCGGAGGCGGCCGAAATACTACGAGACGTCTCTGAGACGATCGATGAATGCAACTGGCAAGATGCCCAGCCGCTGCTGAACCGGTTATTCCTGCAACTGAAGTGGCTCGACACGCGTGCTCGCTGCATGATCGGCGAAGTGCCTCAAAACTCAACGACTCGAACGAGAGCGCTGATTGTCGAGGACAACGACAATGAGGCAAAGTTGCTGGCGAGTTATCTAAGATTGAAGAATATCGACGTCGAGACGGTTCCACACGGGGCCGCCGCAATCTCCGCTTTGACAAGACCCAATCTACCGCAGGCGATTGTGCTCGATATGCGGATGCCTCGCTACGACGGCCGCTGGACGGTTAATCGACTGCGCTCGGATCCACGTTTTGATGACATCAAGATCTATGCGGTTAGCGGCGATCATCCTAATGACTTTGGCGTCGAGATCGGCCCGACGGGTGTCAATCAATGGCTGCGAAAGCCCGTGAACCCTGAGGAACTTGCGCGTCAGATCGTCCCGTCGACCTTCGAATACGCAGCAGGGATCTAGCCCAGCTTGCCCTGTTACCTAACATCCCACGACCGACGAGCACGACATCGTGCTGCGGACCGAGCTCTCGGTTAGATCACGGATGATTCTAGTCGCACGGACGTCGGTTAGTGGGATCCTTTTCTTTTATACTTGAGCGGAGGTGGGCGTCGCTCGTACAATGCCGTCTTCCTGCTGGACGCATGAGACGCACAGACGAGCGCAAACGCTATGCCGAATTCGGAAAGCCGCAACGACACGGGCGATCAACCGACTCAATCGGAACTAGATACCGCGGGCGATGACTTTCACATCGTCGGCATCGGCGCCTCGGCCGGCGGCCTGGAGGCGCTCGAACGTTTCTTTGATGCGATGCCGGCGGATTCAGGCATGGCGTTCGTCGTGGTCCAGCATCTCTCGCCGGACTTCAAGAGCCTGATGGATGAGCTCTTGGCCCGACACACGAAGATGTCGATCTATCGGGTTGAGGGCGACATGCACGTGCGTGCGAACGGAATTTACTTGATCCCACCGCGCAAGAACATGATTATTTCGGAACGGCAGTTGAGGCTGATCGACCAGGTATCGACGCCTGGCTTGAACTTGCCAATCAATTTGTTTTTTCAATCGCTAGCTAGCGATTTGGGTCACCTAGCCATTGGCGTGGTGTTGTCTGGAACGGGTAGCGATGGGACGCGCGGCCTGCAAGACATTCACGAGCAGGGTGGGTTAGTTGCGGTACAGGACATTGAAACCGCCGGCTTCGATGGGATGCCACGCAATGCAATTGCCACCGGCATGGCCAGAATCATTGCGCCGCCAGCAGAAATCGCGCAACAATTGTGCAAATACATAGCGGATCCAACTGAGTTTCAGCGGGGGGCTACCGCGCCGGAGCCGCCACCATTGCCGGGCGAGGAAATCAGCACGATATTTCGCTTGTTTCGCGTCGGCTACGGCATCGATTTCAACCTGTACCGGGAAAGTACGATCCACCGTCGCATCGACCGCCGGATGCAACTTAGTCGCTGTGCGACATTAGCCGACTATGTTGCCTTGCTGACAGAAGACAGTTCCGAATTGGAGTTGCTCTATCGCGACTTATTAGTCGAAGTGACGCGTTTCTTTCGCGATCCCCAAGCGTTTGAACGTTTACGCGACGACGTCTTGCCGGGGATCTTCAAGCATGCGGCCGAGACGTGCAGCGAGATTCGCGTTTGGGTCCCCGGTTGTGCGACAGGCGAAGAAGCGTACAGCCTCGCCATGTTATTGGACGATTTTGCCGCGCGACACGGCAAGCGATCGCAACCCATCAAGGTGTTTGCCACGGACGTACATCGCAACTCACTTGAAATCGCCAGCAATGGCGTATTTTCGTCAGAGGCGGTAGCTTCCGTGCCAGCGGACATACGAACAAAATACTTTACGAACCACGGAACGCTCTATCACGTCACGCGTCCAATTCGGCAAATGGTTATTTTCGCTCCGCACGATATCACGCGCGATCCACCGTTTACCAAGGTCGATCTAATCTCGTGTCGCAATGTGCTGATTTACTTCGAAACCAACGTTCAGCGCCGGGTCCTTTCTCTCTTCCATTTCGGCCTACGAGTTGACGGCGTAATGTTGCTTGGCCCCAGTGAAACGACGGGGGACTTAGCAACCGAATTCGATGCGGTTGATTCGCATTGGCGCATATTCCGCAAGCTCCGCGACGTCCGTCTCCCAGATGCGTCCTCGGTTCGGCTGGCGAATCCTTTATTTCGTGTGATCAACACTCCCTATCAAGCAAGCTTCAGCAACGTTGGTAATCCGAACGACTTGCTGGAACGACGCGTCGTGGAGGATCTGCTCGATCGGTACGTCCCGCCGAGTTTCCTGGTGGACAAGAACATGAATCTCGTCCACTCGTTTGGCGAAGCGCGACAGATTCTCGTTCAACCCCGCGGCCGCCCCACGCTCAATGTGCTGAAAATGGTGGACGGTGAATTGAAAATGGCATTGAGCGCCGGATTGCATCGCGCGATACGTGAGAATTCGCGAGTTGCATTACAAGGCATTCGAGTTGAGATGCCGGACGGTACGAGATCAGTCCGACTGATAGTTGAGCCCTATAAATCAAGCGATCAGGATCTTTTTTTAATTGCGGTGGAAGACACTGGGCTGGCCGTCACTGGTGCGACAATTGCTGAATCATTTGATGCGGATAGCAAGTCTTCTCAGCATATCTACAACTTGGAACGTGAACTGGAGTTCATCAAGGAGTCGCTACAATCCACGGTCGAAGAACTGGAAACGAGCAACGAAGAATTGCAGTCAACGAACGAAGAATTGGTTGCGTCCAATGAAGAGCTGCAAAGCACGAACGAGGAGTTGCACTCGGTCAATGAAGAGCTCTATACGGTCAATGCGGAGTATCAACGCAAGATCGATGAGCTCACGCAACTCACGGCCGACATGGACAACTTGATTCGCAGCACGGAAATTGGCACGATCTTTTTGGATTGCGATCTACGTATCCGCCGTTTTACGCCGGCCATTGCCTCGGCGTTCCATATCTTGGAGCAGGATGTGGGCCGGCCCATTTCTCAGTTCGCGTACCAGTTCGAGAGTTCCGATTGGCTGGACACAGCCAAACAGGTAATTGAAACCGGACAACCCGTGGAAACAAAGCTCGTTTCACGGGCCGATGGTCGTACGCTGTTAAAACGCATGTTGCCATACCGTTCCGCCGCAGGTCAGACATCCGGAATCGTCATCACTTTTACGGATGTGACAGCCATCTCCCGTGTCGAGGAAGAACAGAAGCAGCGGCTGCATTTGGAACGAGTCACGCGCGACCTGCAAGACTTTGCTTACGCGGTCTCTCATGATCTACACGCACCGAGCCGTCAGATCGAGGACGCCGTATTTCGTTTCCGCGATCAGTTCGGAAGCACGCTTTCAGACGACGCCGACGAAATCCTTACGACAGTCGTTTCCCGGACCAATCGTTTGCGCCACCTACTCGACTGTTTGCTGGAGTTTTCGCGCGTCAACACATCGGGCCGCCCCTTCGAAGTTGTCAATAGTCAACAATTGGTGCGTAGCGTCCTTGATTCACTTGCTCCACAGCTCCAGGCGCAAGAAGCAGTGGTGACGATGGGAGACCTGCCAATCGTCCTAGGTGATTCCACACAACTCCAGAAAGTGTTTTGGCACGTCATCAACAATGCGATAAAGTATTCGTCTGAATCCCCACTGCAACTGGACATCTCGGCCAGGCGAGGTAGTGACAAATGGGAACTCACGTTTTCAGACAACGGTATCGGCATTCGCCCGCAGCACGTCGATGATGTGTTCATCATGTTCCGCCGTCTCGGTTTCAAACCGGACGTACCCGGTGACGGTATCGGACTCACGCTATGCCGCCGCATCCTGGCGCGCCACGATGGTACAATCAGCGCCCGCGCGCGCCCCGCTGGCGGAAGTGAATTTGATATTTGCTTGCCAATTCTCCGTGATGCCTGAAACCATCGAGCTTGCCTGCGATGACAACCGATCGAATTCAGCGACCACTGGGCATGTCTGGCAGCCGAAGCCACATCGTTATAGACACACGAATCTTTTGCTACTTGATTGGACTGGTACTTGCCTGTGGTTGCGGACGCGTACCGGAGCCGCCACTGCGGATCGCGATCAATGTTTGGGCGGGTTATGAGTGCTTGTTTCTGGCCAAGGAACTGGGTTACTTCGAACAAGAAGGCGTCGATGTTGAATTAGTCGAATTGACTTCCTTGTCAGATGTACGACGAGCGTTCGAACGAGGGCAGGTGGATGGCATCGCCGCCACGCTTACTGAAGTGCTGCAGGCGCGAGAATTCTCACCCCGACGGTTACAGATCGCACTGATCTGTGATTTTTCTGCCGGAGCAGACGCCATTGTGGCGAAATCGGGAATCAACGATGTCGCGGCGCTGCGTGGCAAACGCGTGGGTGTCGAACCGGCGTCACTCGGTGACTACCTTTTGACTCGTGCGCTAGAATCTCAGCAAATGTCCGCCGACGATGTGCAAATCACACCACTCAATCAACAAGACATGTTAGAAGCTTACTCGACAGGCGTGGTTGACGCCATTGTTACTTACCCACCTGTGTCGATTGATGCGGAACGTTTTGGTGGGACGACCATCTTTAATAGCCAACAGATTCCAATGGAGATCGTTGACATCGTGGCCTTCGATCGCGATTCGCCACGTTGCGAAACAGAGCATATCGCCGCATTCGTCCGCAGCTGGGACCGCGCCGTCGCATACATGCGTGACAAACCCCAACATGCTTACGAGATCATGGCCGCTCGGCAAGGTGTTTCTCCTGACGACTTCGCGGCATCACTCAATGGTATCAGCATCATGACGTCAACGGCTCAGCTTGAAGCTTGGCACCCTGCCGGTGCACTACAACAAGCGGTCACAACGGTGGAACAAGTACTAAGGCGCGCTGGAACGTTGCAGGGACCGTCATGCAAGCAGGATCTGTTGGATCCACGTTTCGTTGTCAAGGCTGAGGTCGCGCCGTGATCTCCGCCGGAAGTCACCGCCGCCTGGTAATTCAGCTTATCGTCCCCATGGCCGCGATCACAGTGCTTTTCGGCATTCTCGCCGGATCTGTGCTGCATACAACGACTCGCCAACTCGCTCACCGTGAACTCCTGAAGAGAGCGAGATTGATCACCGGCACAATTGCAACCGTTGTCGAAAGTGTCGACGCGACACAGTACCCGCGGATTGTGCAAGCGATCGGAGCAGAACCCGAGGTTGAGACGATCGTCGTCGTCAAACAAACTGCCCTCAACGACGAACTGATCGTCATCGCTGCCACGCACAACCGTTGGATGGGTGCAACTCTCGACGACTTGCCTGAGTCCCTCGCGAATGGACTACGAAATGCGGCCGGCAGTGAACAGGCGCATATCGACATGGCGTACGACGATAATCAAATGCAGTATGTCGAGCCGATCTTGTTGCTCGACGGCGTTCGTCCCGTACGTGGCGCCGTCGCAATTCGGCTCAATACCCGCGAAAGAAACTCAAGTTTGTTATTCCAGAACCGTTACCTCGCCGCGGCGATCATCAGCCTACTGGCAATTCAAATGCTGGCGATGGGTAATGTCGTGTACCGGCGCGCCGTGCAACCCATGTCCCAACTTTGCAATTTGATGCGGCGGCACGCGAACGGCGAACGAATGTTGCCGCCACTGCCAGCTTTGAGCCACGAATTCCAACTGGTGTCTGTGGGACTACACGACATGCTGGCTTCACTGGAGAACACGGAGAGGCACCTACGATTCACGCAGTTCGCC